>DATKHW010000391.1:0-2042 GCA_035546275.1 Gemmataceae bacterium | reverse complement strand
GCGCCCGGCGCCGACGCTTTTCGCATCGGCCCCGGTGAGTCGGCGCCCGCCGCTCCATCACCCCAATCCCCCGACCAGGAGATCCTGACCATGCCCCCGCCCCCGAGCAACGGCCATCCGGCCCAGGACAACCGCGTCCGCGACCCGCAGGTGGAGAAGTGGGACCTTGAGGACGTGATCGCCGAAACCGAGGCGTTCCGCGCCGTGCTACACGACGCCGGCGCCCGCACCGTTCGCCTGCTGGCCGCGCTCAAGCTCCAGCGTCGCCACAGCCGCGCCGTCCGCGCCGCCATGCAGTCGCTGCAACAGCTCAGGCTGGGGCCGTGAGCATATAGCCCACAAGCAACGTCCGGAAGGAGAACTATGAGCAAACTGAAATCCTGGGCGGCGAGAGCCGCCCGTTCGCTTTCGCATCACCTCGACCGATTGCGTGAAACGCTGACGCGCTTGCACGGCCGGCTGCGTGAAGCCGTGACCGAGGCGGTGAGCGGAAGCGCCGCCGCCACCGTCAGAGACGCCGTGCTGGCCGCCATGCTCGCGCCGGAGGCGACGCCCACCTATGCGTCGCCGAACTATGGTTCGTCGTCCCGACCCTACGACCAGCATCGCTACCGTGACGGGCCGTACTGGTCGGACGACCCTTATCGCCCGTCCTGGGATCGTGACCCTTACGAAGACGATCCCGACGATTACAACCGCGACGAGGCGGGCGATTCGACGCCCAACCACACGCCCACGCCATCTCAGCCAATTGGCCGCATCGGCCAGGCCATCGTCATGGGCTGCCAGGCGGCCGCCTGGTGGCTCCGCCGCAAAACCGCCAGCAGGTACGCCGCAATCACTGCCCTCGGCGTCGGCGCCGCAGCCGGCCTGACCGCCTTTTACTTCGGCCCGTTCGTCGCCGCCGCGGCCGCGCTGGCCGGGTCCACGCTGGGCCTGACGGCGACGGCCGAAGCGATGCGACGCGGCGCCGCATTGCTGCTCGGCGCCGGCTCTTCCTGAAACGAAGGACCGTGCCGAAGCCGTCGTCCCGATAGGCCCTGTCCTTGCCCGTAATCGCCAGCCCCGTCCAGGCGGAGCGGGTGTGCGAAAGCCGGTGAAAAAGCAGGCGAGGCGACGACGGCGACAAGCAAACGTCTTTTGCGGCGGACGTCGCCGCAGGCCGATTCCAACGAGTCAATTTAACTAAAAGGGGGTGATCCCATGACCATGAAGGTGAACAGCAACGGCCAGGCGCGCAAGAGCCTGTCCGAGCAGATCGACCGGCTGGACGCCATGCTGGACGGCCTGGCGGAAGGACTCAACGAGGCCGTGGCGATGGTGGTCAAGGAAGCGGTCGGCATGGCCGTGAAGGAGGCGGTGCAGGCGGTGCTGCGCGAGGCGCTGGCCAACCCCGAGCTGCTGGCGCGGCTGGCTGGCGTCGCCAAGCCCGCGCCGCAGCCGGCGCCGAAGGTCGCGAAGCCGAAAGTGAGCTGGAAGCAGCGCTGGGCCGGCATCTACAACGCCGTCGCGACGAAGCTGAACGCGGCCCGGCAGTGGTGCGGCCGGCGGCTGGACCAGGCTCGCAACTGGGCGAGCGGCTTGCTGCGCCGCGTGCGCGCGCTGGCCTGCTTCAAGTACCAGCTGCTGACCGCGCTCGGCGTCGGCTTGGCCGTCGGCGCGGCGGCCTACTTCGCCGGTCCGTGGCTGGCCGCGGGCGTCAGCGCCTTGGGCGGGTTCGGCGCGACGCTGGCCGTCCACGCCGGGCTGTGGCTGCGTCGCGTCCTGAATGCGTCGATCTCGCCGGGCGCTTGACTGCATGCCGGCCCGGCGGCGTTCACCGGGTCGCACAGGTCCGGCGACGCCGGGCCTGTCGTTTAGCTATCAGCGGTGCCCTTTATGGGGTCGAATTCTGGAACGATTTTCGGTTCTTCCGCACTCTTGGTGCAGCTGCTCTATAATGGAGGCATCCACACATCTTTATAACTTCGCCTGAAGGTGCTCCTCGTTGCTGCCTCTCGACCTCTTCCCCGGCGCGGGCCTGCGCCTCGACGACCTCGTCC
>DATKHW010000390.1:0-6756 GCA_035546275.1 Gemmataceae bacterium | reverse complement strand
GGGGACTTGCTTCTTCTGCAACGGCCTGAGCTACGTCGCCGTGCTGGTCGGCCTGTGGATGATGCAATTGCACGAAGCCCGGCCCGCCGTCCACGTCCGTGGCTGGCACACGCTGATGGAAGGCGCCCGCTATGCGTTCGGTTCGCCGGCCATTCGACCGATCCTGCTGCTGGTGGCGGTCGTCAGTCTTGTCGGGACGCCCTATTCCGCGCTAATGCCGCTCTTTGCCGTCCGCAATTTGCACGGCGACGCCGGGATGCTGGGTCTGCTGACGGCGGCCGGCGGCGTCGGGGCGCTGACAGCGGCGCTTTACATGGCGGCGCGCAAATCGGTCCGGGGCCTGGGCCGGGTCATCGCCGCGGCGCCAGTCGTGCTAGGGTTGGGCCTGGCGGTGTTCGCGTTTTCGACGACGTTGTGGTTGTCGCTGCCGGCCCTGGCGGCGATCGGCTTCGCTATTATGGCGCAGATGGCGTCGTGCAACACGATCCTGCAAACCATCGTGGATGAGGATAAACGCGGTCGAGTAATGAGTTTTTATGCAACGGCCTTCCTCGGTTTGGCGCCGGTCGGAGCGCTCGTGGCCGGCCTGCTGGCGCAGGCGATCGGGGCCTCGCCGCCGGGCGCCGGCGCCTTAGCCGATTTCTTCGGCCGTTATCACGTGGGCGCGTCGATCACGACGGCGGCCGGCGGTCTGATTTGCATTGCGGCGGCGGCGGCCTTCGCCTGGCGGTTAGAACGCATTCGCGAACATATCCGGCCGATCTACCGCCGCATGGGCATCTTGCCGGAAGTGGCCGACGGCATCCAGCAGGCAAGCGACCCACGGACCGGGGTGTTCGCCGCCGTCGAACCAGTTGCGAAGGCGCCGAAGGATTGATCGGGGCGGCGGTGTGATATAATAACGTTTGTCCGCCTCGCCCGAGGGAACGCCGTCATGTCCGATCTGCCGCTGGAGTTGTTGGCCAATCCGCGGGTTCGCGTCGTGGAAACGCCGCCGCCTATCCTCGTCATGCCGCCGTATAGCGAGTCGCCGGCGCCGCCGCCGCCCAGCCAGGAACACGTTGCCGCCGTGGACGGCGCCTTCCTCCGCCAGCGCCAGGAGCAGGAAACCATCGCCAATCTCGTCGGCCTGCGCCTGAGCATTCTCCTCATGCACGATCTGGCCAAGGATGCGACGCCCACCGTGGAAGAGGAGCCGCCGGCGAAGCAGAAGCCGGAAGGCGAGGATGAACCGGCGGCCGGCGATTAGACGCTTGTTTGGCCGGCCGCTCGCCGTTTTTCCAGCTCTCCTTCGCGCAAAATCTCTGCTTTCTCCTCAACCTCGTCGTCCTCCAGGACGCTGTCGTCGATGTGTACGTCTCGTGCATCGCGCGGGGCGTAATCCGGACCCAGCACGTCCAGCACAGTCGGCCGCGTTTGCGGCGCGTGCGGCGGCAGGAAATAGCCCTCCACCACCACCGCCTGCTCCTGGTATTCGGGGTATTCCAGCAGCATCTCATGCAGCCGCCGCAGCCGATAGTGCGGCACCGTGGCGTAGATATGATGCGGCAAATGGTAATCCTGGCCGATTGGGAAGACGCTGAAGCGGATAATGGGACGGAGCAGGAAAACGCGCGTGTTCGTCAGCCAGCCGCGGCCGCCGTTGCCGTGCTGCACGATTTGGCGCAGGATCATGAAAAACGCAAACGATGTGAACAGCGGCACAAGCCAAAAGAAGAAGTAATAGCACGCCGCCCACACCGCTGTCGCCCACGTAATCCACGCCAGTCCGACGTAAACGGCCGTCAGATGGCTCGTGCGCAGAATGGCCTGGACGCGCGACGGAATGACGGGATGCACGCGGCTCTGGTGGAATTTGGTCGCCGGCAGCATGAGGTAAACCGTCGTGATCGCCGCCCACAGGAGCGCAGGGATTAGGGCAAGCCAGAGCGCCGGTGCGTTGCACCAAACCAGAATCGTCAGGGCGCCGGCTTGCAGCAGCAGGTAGAGGGCGCCGACGCCGACCGCCATTTTCGACGGCTTCCAACTTTTGCGCAGATAAGGGTTTCTGTCGGCGCCGGCGGCGTTGTACATGGCGCGGATGCGAGTAAAGCGGATGAGGTTCGGCAGCCATAGTTGCTTAAGCAGCGTCCGCAGAAAGACGCGCTTGCCGACCGGAAAATCGAGCCAGTGGCCGCTGGTCTTGAGCTGCGACACATCGGGGTCGCGCTCGGGGTCGTTGACGAACTGATGATGGGCCAAGTGCTGCAATCGGTAATGGTGGGTGCTGCTGTAGAGCGGAAACATGCAAAACAGATCGGAAGCCAGGTCATTCAGCCAGCGATTGCGGAACAGGATGTGATGCACTGCCTCGTGGGCCAGGCCGCTCAGCTGGTGTTGACCCGCGCCGATCAGGATGATCGCCGCTAGACCGACCGGAACGTCCCACCAAACAGACCAGTGGGCGGACGCCCGCCAAAGATCGAACCAAACCGCCCCGCCGATAACAACCACGAAGAAGAGATAAATGCGGACCAAAAAGAAGAGGTTGGTCCAATTGTCGGTCCGCCGCAGGGCCTGCAGCTTCTCTTTCAGCTCAGCGTCCTTGAGGGATTTTCCTTTCGGTTGGGAAACCTGCACGCCGCCCATATTGCATCTCGCCCATGCCGCGGAGTCGGTCCGACGCGCTGCCCGGCCCATCGCATTTTGCCTATTTTATCGACCTGGCGACGATCCGAGAAGTACGGAAACCACCACGGAGCCTCAAGCGACGCGTCGTTCGCCGTCGCCTTTGGCATGGGCGGCGCCTTCGCCCCGGTGTTGGTGGCTGGTTTGGCCCTTCTTGATTTCCGGCTTGCGAGCGTGCGATTTGTGGTTGCTGAAGTCCGTGCGGTAGGCGGAGACGAGTTCCGAGTAGCCCTTGAGGATAAGGAGGTTTTCGGCGTTTTCGATCTCGGCTTGGCGGGTGAAGTTGAAACTGCCGGTGATGAGCGTTCGATGGTCGATGATCATGACCTTGTTGTGCGCGATGGCATGGGCCGGGTCGATCAAAGGCGCGAGCCCCTGCTCCAGCAAAAACGGGAGATCGGTGTGGTCCTCGGTTTCATTGCTGTGGTCGAGGACGATTTCGACGTGAACGCCGCGCGTTTTGGCTTCCACCAGGGCCTTGGAAATGGCGTTGCTGGTAAAGGAGTACGCCAGCACCAGGATTTCATGCCGCGCCGCGGCCAGTTCGCGCACGATCCGATCGGTGCAACCGCCCTTGGGGGAAAAATGCGATGCGACGGCCGGCGGCGGCCACAGGGAAACGAGGGCGCGGCGACCCAGGTACACCAGCGTGAGGGCGGCGAAGAAGCCGAGCGCCACACAAATCCATTCCACCGTCGTCAGCAGCATCGGCGGTCCTCCTGACCGGAGTGGGCCTGCACAGGATACCAGGAACCACCGACGACGCAAGATCGGCAAGGCGGGCCGCGGCCTATGGATTCTCAAACAGCTGCGCCGGGACGTCCGCCTCGGCGTCCGGCGGCGGCTTGACGCCGAGCGCATGGGCGAGAATTGGCACGGCAGCTAGCGGCGTCACGGCCTCCCCGCGAACCCCTGCCCGGACGCCCGGCCCATAGACGATCAGCGGAACCAGCGTGTCATAGGGATGCGGCGTGCCGTGCGTCGTGCCGTCCAGCTGGGCGGAGAGCAAGCAATACGGCTTCACGACGATCATGACGTCGCCGCTCCGCCATTTCGAAAATGATCGCTTCACGCGCCAGCCGAGTTCATCGTCGGCCGGCGGATCCTTCTGCAGCTGGGTGCGCGTATAGGCCGCCTGGATTCCCGGTTGTTCGGTCAGCCATTTCGCCAGCGCGGCCTGGACGTTCGGCTGGTCCAGCTTGTGCAGCTCCATCCACGACTCGTTCAGGTAGATGTCCGCATCGATCATCGCCTCAATGGCGGTCCCCTTGTCTCCCAGCTGTCCGAACGTCTTTTGCAGAAACTCCTCGGCGCCTGCCCGCAGCTTCGAGGGCAGTATGCGCTGGGCGTCGATGCCCTTGATCCGCGACGCCTCCGGCAGCGGGCAGACGCCGTGGTCCGCCGTAAGCACAAGCAAATAACGGCCCTTACCGACCTGAGCGTCCAGCTCTTCCAGCAGCCCCTTCACGATCGGGTCGGACCGCAGCGTGACATCCAGCACTTCCTGTGAATCGGGGCCCCAGGCGTGGCCGATCGGATCGTTGCAGGAGAAACTGACGCACAGCAGATCGGGCGTATCGTCTGTGCCGAGTTTTTCGGCCCCCACCGCCCGCTTCACCAGGTCCAGCAGCAGCTCATTGCCGAAGGGCGAAGCGTAAAGGGCCTCGTAATACGCTTTGCCCGGCGCGGTCAAGCCGCCGGTCATGGGGTGCGGAAAGGTGCGGCCCTGGCTCTTGCCGTTGTAGCCGAGCGATTCGCCGGGCGCATCGTCCGGCCCGCTTCGCTTCTCATAGTCGAGGTCGGGCCGCAGGCGCGTCCAGTCCTTGCCGAAATAGCGGTCCGCCGGTTTCTCCGCATTGAATGCCGCGACCCAGTCGTCGACCTGGCTGCGGTAGTAGGTGGAAGTCACGGCTTCGCCGGTGGCGCTGTCAAACCAGTAGCAGGCATCCGGCTTCCGGCCGCCGGTGAAAACGGCGCCGCGGTCCTTGTACGAAAGTGAAATCACCTTGCCCTGGCCGTGCGTTGATTCCTTGACCACGTCGGCGAGCGTCGGGACCATGAGCCGTTCCGGCGTACCGCCCTGGTCGGGCTTGGCTTTGGCGCCCGGTTCCGGCGGCGGGGCAGGCGGCACGCGCTTGTACTTGGGCATGGCGGCGCAGTAGACGCTCAGGCCGCCGTCGTCGCGATCGTACCAGTCGTTGTTGAAGATGCCGTGAATCCACGGCGAGCAGCCGGTGGCCAACGAGGCGTGGCCCGCTCCCGTGACCGTGTCGGCATAGGGGTACCGGCAGTTCTGGAACCAGGCGCCGCCTTTTTCCAGGCGATGAAATCCATCGTCGCCGAACAGGTCGTCCCAGCGCGTCAGGTAGTCGCCGCGCATCTGGTCGAAAACTACCAGGACGGCCAACTTGACTGGCTGCTGCGGCGCCTCTGGCGCGGGTCGTCTGCAGCCGGTTATAACGAGCAACAAAACCGCGCAGAGCGTGGATGGCAGGGACCGTCGGTGCATGAAACGAGCCTCGGCGGCAAGATACGTCGGAGCGACGGTCCTATTATCGTACGGGCCGCCGCCGGCGTCGTCCCTCGACGATCAATTTCCCGGCTTCGGAGCGTCGTTTTTTCGCGTGAGAACCAGCTCCATTACGAGCCGCTCCTTGCCGTCGGGGGTCACGGCGAATTGGCGATGGACGATCTTATCGCCGTTCCCCTCAAGGCGGGTCGTCGTGCGGGAGCGGCGGGCGTCCTTCGCCTCCGGGTCGAGCGAGCGGCTGTACAAGACGATCTCCTCGCCGTTGAACTTGTCCTCGCTTTCGCGTATGGACATGCGCGTAGAGCGGGAGTCAGTCCAGAAGCTGGTGAATTTGCCGGTGGCCGGCTCGAAGCCAATCACGCCCAGGCCGGTTACGTCATTGGCGTCCTGATGGAAAACGAAATCCGACTGGAGAAAGCGCCCGCCGTGAATCATCGTTTGGCGGCACACCCCTTTTGTTTCCACAGGATCGCCGGATCGCGGGTAGAAGGTTTTCTGAACGTCCCAGATGCCGACGAATCGCTCTAGTAGTTTTTGGCCTTCGCCCGGCTCGGACCTTGGCTCATAGCCGGCCTGCGGATCCTTGTCCTTCGGCGGAGGATCGGCGCCCCAACAGACAGCGGTTGCCAGGCCAAGCAGGCCGAGTGCGGTCAGCACAAGCGTCTTCATGAAAAACCTCACCACTGAGCTGCATACATAAGAGCCGCGTATGCAGCGCGGCGGCGTAAGCGAAGGGCAGCCCCCCTACGCAGCTGCGCTCCATTCACGGCGCCGATGAATTACTCCACTGGTTCAATGACCGCCGACATCGACCCCTGTGACCGCGTCAAGAGCGGATCGGGTCCGTAGGCGTGGATTTGGTCCTGCTTCAGCTCCGCGTGCTCCTTGCTCGTCGTCAGGACGATCACCCGGCCGGTCGTATCCACTTCCTTCGCCATCACATATCCGGTTTCTCGCGGATAACCGAAAAGCACCTGCAGCATCGTAATGACGTAGTCGTACGTGTGATCGTCGTCGTTGAGCAGAACGACGTTGAACGGCGGCTGCCGCTTGGTGCGTTCTTGCAGGCGCGGCTTGGGAATGGCCGGCAGCGTTATCGTTTCGCTCATGGTGCTCCTCATCGCTCCAACCGGCCGAAGCAGACTAGCGTCAGGTCGTCCGGCGCCTCGCGGCCGGAGGCGTGGTGCATCACCGACTGCAACAGCCGTTCGCCGATCAAGCGCGGCGTCGCAGGGCCGGACGCCTCCAGTACGGCGGAATGGATGCCGGGCAAGCCGAAGGCCTCGTTGCCCGGACTGAGCATGTCGTGCAAGCCGTCGCTGAACAGAATCAAGCTGTCCCCGGGGTCAAGCGTCACCTGGCAGGACTCGAAGGCGTAGCCCTCCATGATGCCGAGCGGAACGCCGGCCGTCTTCTTGGGAACGGCGTCGGCCAACGAGCCGCCGTTCTGGCGAAAGAGCAGCGGCGAAAAGTGGCCGGCGTTCACCAGCGTCACCACGTGCGTCTTCGGATCTACCACCGCCGCCGTCAGCGTGACGAAGCGGTCCATCTGACAGGTG
>DATKHW010000389.1:0-11041 GCA_035546275.1 Gemmataceae bacterium | reverse complement strand
GTCACAAGCGGGTTGCTCGGTTGGCAGCCGAACGCGAAAAACAGAGCAACGACAACCATCGCCAGACCGGGAGGTCGGTCCAGAACACGGCGGAGACAGAGCATTCTTGTTCTCCGGTGAACTTGAAGTAAAGCGAGCGTTTGCAGTGCGCGCCTCGTGTCCTTTCATCGCGAATCACTGTGATGCGGCGCCTGGTTCACGCGCTCCTTGCGGGCCAGCAGCGCGCGAACCTCCGACGCCAACTCGGTCGGAATCGCCATCATCGTGACATCTTCCGCCTCGCGCGCCGCTTCGATGTCGGCGAATTCCTCGTTCTCTGTTTGGCTCTCATAATATGCGATCAGGTCCCGAATGCGCTTTTCATCCCATCCGGGCGGGAAATCTTGCTTTTTCATCTTACCTTCCTCCATGCCGGTCTTCCTACGGCTTCTCCTTCTCCTCCTTCTCCTTCTTCTCCACCGGCACAATCACGATCGGATATCCCCCCTTCTTCGCCTCCTCGTTTAGCTTGTCCAGCTCGTGTTCCGTCAGACTTTTCCACTCCTGTTCATACTGTTCCAGCTTCTTCTTCTCGTCGGCGTATTCGTCGCGCAATCCCTGCGGCGGCGCGCCGTCGGCCCCCTTGGCCGCCTCGAACAGGAACGCCAGCTGCGAATAAAGCTGGGCGCCGCCCTTCTGCTCCAGGATGTCGTAAGACACCTTCGCCTTGGGGTTCTGGAACTTCTCGTCCAGCGCGTCGATTTTCGTCGCCAGCTCCTTCGACGCCTTCACCAGATCCTCCGCCTTATCGTCGTCCTTGAGCAACTCGTCGCGGTCTTCCAGCTGCTTCTTCACCGCCCGCAGCTGGTTCACCGTCCGCGTCAGCTTCGTGATGTCGTCGCGGATCTCCAATGCCAGCTTCAGCTCCGCGTCCAGCTGCGGCGGGACCGGGGCGCCGGGAACGCCGTCCGTCACGTTCCGCGTCTGCTCGGCCGCCTCGCGCGGCGACAGCCGCACCTCCAGCGTCGTCGTCTCCGTCTGGCCGTCCGCCGTCAGCTTCAGCGTGTACGTCCCCGGGTTGACCAGCGGGCCTGTCTTTACGTCGCCGCCGTCCTCCTTCGCCTTCTTGAGGACTTCCGCCCCCTCATAGCGCAAATCCCACACGACGCGGTGCAGCCCCGATTCGATCGGCAGATTTTTCTTCTCCTTTTTGTCCGCCGAATACTCGCCCTCGTCGCCCATGTCGTCGTCCTTTTCGTCTTCCTTCTTGCTCGACAGCTTGCGGACGAGGTTCCCCTTGTCGTCGAGGATTTCCAGCGTAACCTTTTTGGCCGGCTTCTTGAGGAAATAGTGCAGGATCGCCCCCTCCGGCGGGTTGCCGAACGTGCCGGCCGGTTCCGGCTGGTCGAGGGAACTGGAATAGCGGTAACGGTAGGCCGGACGGGCCGAGAACAGATGCACGTCCTTCGACTCCACCGCCGGGACCATCTCGCGCACCGGCGTCAGGTCGTCGAAGACCCACAGCGATCGGCCGCTGGTGCCGACCACCAGGTCGTCGTCCTTCACGACGAGATCGGAGACGGCGACCGTCGGCAGATTCAGCTTCAACTCCTTCCAGGTCGCGCCGTCGTCCATTGACAATTGGATGCCATGCTCCGTGGCCAGGTAGAGCATTCCCTTCTTCTTCGGGTCTTCGCGCACGGCCCGGAGGTACGTGTCCTGCGGCAGCTTGGCCGACAGGCTGGCCCACGTCTTGCCGCCGTCGCCGGTCTTCCACAGGTACGGCTTCATATCGTCGAGGCGGTGGGCGTCCACCACGAGGTAGGCCGTGTCCGCGTCGAAGGGCGACGCCTCGATGCAACCGACCGTGCCCCATTCCGGCAGGCCCTTGATGTTCGGCGTCACGTCGGTCCAGTTCTTGCCGCCGTCGTGCGTGACGTGAACCATACCGTCGTCGCTGCCGGCCCAGAGCAGGCCCTTCTGTTTCGGCGATTCGGCGAGGGCGAAGATCGTGCAATAAATTTCCGCCCCGGTATTGTCGCCGGTGATCGGGCCGCCGGACCATTTCTCCTTGTTCTTGTCGTTGCGCGTCAGGTCGCCGCTGATCGGCTTCCACGTCTCGCCGCCGTCGGACGACTGGAACAGAACGTTGGCGCCGTGGTAAATCACTTTCGGATCGTGCGGCGAAATCAAGATCGGGGCGGTCCACTGAAAGCGATAGCGCAAATCCTCGCCGCCGAAGCCGGAGGTGTCGTAGGGGTAAATGCTCACATTTTTCGCCTGACGGGTGCGGTGGTCGTAGCGGGAGATGAAGCCGCCGTACTCGCCGGCGTAGACGATGTTCGGGTCGGCGGGGTCGGGGATGGTGAAGCCGGCCTCGCCGCCGCCGACGTCGAACCAGTCGGACAGGCGGATGCCGGGCCCCTTGAGGCTGTTGCTCGGCCCCTCGGCCGAGCCGATGTCTTGCATGCAGCCGGAGACGTAATACGGCGTCCGATTGTCGGCCGCGACATGGTAGAATTGTGAGATCGGCAAAGGCGGCGCGTACCACGTCTCGCCGCCGTTGGTGCTGATGTCCAGGCCGCCGTCGTTGCTGTCGATGATGCGGTTGGGGTCTTTCGGATCGAACCAGATGTCGTGGTGGTCGCCGTGATGCGCCCCCTCGACGCGCTTGAGCGTCTTGCCGCCGTCAATGGTTTTCAGCAGCGGCACTTCCGGGAACCAGACCACGTCGGGGTTTTTCGGATGGACGGTCAGCGTCGAGAAGTACCAGGCCCGCTGCCGCAGGCCGTGGTTGTCGCTGACGTGATCCCAGCTGTCGCCGCCGTCGTCGCTGCGGAAAAGGCCGCCGTCGTCGGCTTCGATCATGGCGTAGACGCGCCGGCCGTCCGACGGAGCGACCGCGACGCAGACTTTGCCCCAAATCCCCTCCGGCAAGCCTTCGCAATACTTTTTCCCGGCCGGGGCGTCGTTGCCGGCCTCCGGCGAATCGGGCTTGGGCGGCGGGACGAGCTGCGTCCACGTGTCGCCGCCGTCGTGGGACATGTACAGGCCGCTGCCGGGGCCGCCGCTGGTCAATTCCCACGGCCGCCGCCGCGTCTGCCACATCCCGGCGAACAGCACCTTGGGGCTGGACGGGTCGAAGCAGACGTCCGAGGCGCCCGTGTCCTTGTCCTTCTTGAGCACCTGCTGCCACGTCTTGCCCCCGTCGGTGGTGCGGTAGACGCCGCGCTCCTCGTTGGGGCCGAAGGCGTGGCCCAGCACGGCGGCATAGGCGATGTCCGGATTTTGCGGATGGACGATGATCGTGCCGATCTGACCTTCCTGCTTCCAGACGTGCTTCCAGGTTTTGCCGGCGTCCACCGATTTGTAGATGCCGTCGCCGACTTCGACGTTGCCGCGGATGTTGGCCTCGCCGCTGCCGACGTAGAGGATGTTGGGGTCGGATGGAGCGACGGCGATGGAGCCGATGGTCGAGACGGGCTGGTCGTCGAAGATCGGGTCCCAGTGCAGGCCGCCGTCGGTGGACTTCCAGACGCCGCCCGCGGAGACGGCCGCATAGAAGACGTGCGGATCGCCGGGGACGCCGCAGGCGCGGTCCACCCGGCCGCCGGCGGCGGGGCCGATGGAGCGGAACTTGAGGCCCTTGAGTTCGGGCGGGCCGCCCTTGGGTTCGTCGGCGCGGAGGGGACCGCCGAGCAACGCGAGAAGGAAGAGGACGACGACGGATCGGAGGAAGGCAGATGCGCTCATGGTGTTCCCGCACAATGGGACCTGGGACCGTTGGAGGATCATCATACGACGAAGATTCACCGCGGAGAACGCAGAGAGCGCAAAGAGAAGCAAACAGAATCGCTTTGTCTTTTCTCCGCGCTCTCCGCGTTCTCCGCGGTGAATGCCTTGCGGGGCCGGCGGGAATTTGCGATCCTGAGTCGAATCGGCCGCTCGATGATGCCGCCGCGCCGAGGCCAGGACGCCGCCATGCACCCCAATTCCTCTCCCGCCTATTGTCAAGGCGTCAGCCCGACGCCGCTGCTCGGCCGGACCATCGGCGACGACCTTCGCGCAACCGTGGATCGTCACGGCGACCGCGAGGCGCTGGTCGTCTGCTCGCAGAATTACCGGGCGACCTATCGGCAATTCTGGGACGCGACCACGCAGGCCGCTCGCGCCCTGCTGGCTCTTGGCGTGGCGCCCGGCGATCGCGTCGGCGTCTGGGCGCCGAACCGCTACGAGTGGGTGGTCGTGCAGTACGCCACGGCCCGCGTCGGCGCCATTCTCGTCAACATCAACCCCGCGTACCAGGCCGGCGAGCTGGAATACGCCCTGCGCCAGTCCGGCGCGAGCCTGCTCTTCCACGCCCGCGGCTTCCGCCATACGGTCTATGGTCCGCTGCTCGACGCCGCCCGGCCGGGCTGCCCCGCCCTTCAGCGCGTGGTGCGCTTCGACGAGGATTGGCCGGCATTCCTGGCGTCCGGCGAATCGGTCGCCGCGGCGGAGCTGGATCGGCGCGAGGCGTCGCTGCAATTCGACGATCCGATCAACATCCAATACACCTCCGGAACCACCGGATTTCCCAAGGGCGCGACGCTGACGCACCACAACATCCTCAACAACGGCTTCTTCGTCGGCGAAGCGCTCGGCCTGACGGAGCGCGACCGCGTCTGCATCCCGGTGCCGCTTTATCATTGTTTTGGGATGGTTTTAGGTTGTCTCGCCTGCACCAGCCACGGCGCCTGCATGGTCTTCCCGGCCGAATGCTTCAACGCCCCGGCCGTTCTGCGCGCCGTCCAGGCCGAGCGCTGCACCGCCCTGTACGGCGTGCCCACCATGTTCCGCGCCGTGCTGGAAGATCCCAGGTTCGCGGATACGGATTGTTCGTCGCTGCGGACCGGCATCATGGCCGGCTCGCCCTGTCCCATCGAATTGATGCGCGAAGTGACGACCCGGCTGCACATGGCGGAGGCGGCCATCGGCTACGGCATGACGGAAACGTCACCCATTTCGACGATGAGCGCCCGCGACGATCCGCTGGAGCGGCGCGTCACGACGGTCGGCCGGGTGTTTCCGCACCTGGAGGTCTGTGTGCGCGACCCGGCTTCGGGGGCGGTGCTGCCGCGCGGCCAGGCCGGCGAGTTGTGCACGCGCGGCTACAGCGTGATGCGCGGCTACTGGAACGACGAGCCGGCCACGCGCGCCGCCATCGACGCCGGCCGCTGGATGCACAGCGGCGACCTGGCCGTGATGGACGACGCCGGTTACGTCCACATCGTCGGCCGATTGAAAGACATGATTATCCGCGGCGGAGAGAACGTTTATCCGCGTGAGGTGGAGGCGGTGCTGCACCAGCATCCGGCGGTGAGCGAGGCGCAGGTGATCGGCGTGCCGAGCCGGAAGTACGGCGAGGAGGTGATGGCGTGGGTGCGCCTGGCGCCGGGCGCGTCGGCCGCGGAGGAGGAGCTGGAGCGGCATTGTCGGGAAAAGCTGGCGGCGTACAAACGGCCGCGCTGGTGGCGTTTCGTGGAGGCGTTTCCGATGACGGTGACGGGGAAGGTGCAGAAGTATCGGCTGCGCGAGATGGCGTTGGAGCTGCTGGGATTGCAGATGGAGGCGGAGGAGCGGACGGCGTAGCGGACCAGTAGAATGGCGGCGCTTGGACGGAGTATAATCGGGCGTGTGTGGGCGGACGTCGGATGACTGCGACCCAGGACATCGCCGATGAGCAAGCCGTATGACGCCACGCTCAAGGCGATGCTGGAAGCGTCGCCGGCGGACTGGCCGAGGCTGGCCGGCTTCCGCGTTGGCCGCGCCGAGGTCATCGACGCCGACGTATCCACCGTCACCGCGGCGACCGACAAGGTACTGCGGCTGTCCGGCGGCTTGGACGTCGTCATGCATTTCGAATTCCAGGCAGGCCCCGACACCGGATTGCCACAGCGGGTCCACACATACAATGCATTGCTGGAAGACCGGCATGGGCAGCCGGTCCATAGCGTCGTGGTGCTGTTGCGGCCCGAGGCCGATCTGCGGTCGATCACTGGGCAATATGAGCAACAACTGCCTGGTGCAGCGGAGCCGTACCTAATCTTCCGCTATCAGGTCATCCGGGTGTGGCAGCTGCCGCCTGGGCCGCTGTTGGCGGGCGGAGTGGGCACATTGCCGCTGGCGCCAATCGGGGCCGTAATGGAGGCAGACCTGCCGGGTATGATCGACCGGCTGAAGGAAAGGCTCGCGGCGCCGCGCCTCCGCAAGGCGGCGGGCGTCTTGTGGACGGCGGTGGACGTGCTGATGGGCTTGCGGTACGATCGGGCTCTGGTGGAGAAACTGCTGCGAGGAGTGCGAGGTATGGAAGAATCCGTGACTTATCAGGCGATCATTGAGAAGGGCGTCGCCAAGGGCGTCGCCAAGGGCCGGTTGGAGGGCGCCCGCCGCATCCTCCTCTTGTCCGGCGAAGAGGAATTTGGGGCGCCGCCGAGTCCGCGCGCCCGGGCGGCCATTGAAGCGATCAACAGTCTGGAGCAGTTGGAGCAGCTGACCCGGCGGATGCGCCATGTGGGCGGCTGGGACGAGTTGCTGGCCGATGTGGCGCCTGCTGAGCCTCGGAGAGGACGCGGGAAGAAAAGGTGAGCGCCAGGCGAGAACGCCGTAACCGCCCAGGTTAGTCCCGATGCCGGCCAGCGTCTTTATAATGAGACATTACGTCTTTTCCGGAGTTGCATCCATGCGCACGTTTCCCGTTTGCCGCCACGCCCTGGCCGTCGTGTTCCTCGCCGCGGCGCTGTCGTCGGCGTCGGCCGCTCCGGCGCCGCCGGACAAGGATGCGGCCGCCGCCGCCCCGAACCCGCGGGAGGGCCTCGACCGCATCGTCACCCTGCAAATCGACAAGCAAACGCTGAGCGCGGCCGTCGCTCAGCTCCGCGACAAGACGAAGCTCAACATCGTCCTGGACGCGCCGGCCGTCGCCGCCCAGCGGGGCGGCGCGCCCGAGGGGACGCCGGTCAACGTGCAGACCGAGCTGAAAGACGTGAAGGTGCGGACCGCCCTGCGGACGCTGCTCGATCCCTATGACTTGACGTTCGTGGTGCTGGGCGATTCGATCCTCATCACCACGGAGGACGCGGCCGCGGCCCGGCAGATGAGCCAGCGCGTCAGCGTCCACTTCGACAAGGTTGAGCTGGCCGCCGCTCTGAAGCAACTCGCTCGTGAGAACGGCGTCAACTTGCCGCTGGATCCGCGAGCCGAAAAGGAGGCGTCGGCCAAGGTGAGCCTGGACGTGGAGGACGTATCGCTGGAAACGGCGGTGCGGCTGCTGGCGGACATGGCCGGACTCAAGCCGGCGCGCGCCGGCAACACGCTGTTCGTGACAAAGAAGGACGTCGCCGCCGTGATGCGAGCCGAAGCACAGTCCGATGCGCCGCGCCGCAAAGTTTACCTAGACCGGGATTACGACATCAGCGTGAACAACGCTCTCATCTGGCAGATGCAGGGCCGGGCGGTGCGGCAGGTGATCTGGACGCCGGTCCTCGCACCCAATCCGCCGCCGGTCAAGCAGGTCGATGAATCCACGCCGGCCAACCCCGATTCGCCGCCGCCGGAAAAGAAGGACGGCGATAAGTAACCTCTCCGATATCAGCGAACGGCCGGGGCGTCCTCCGAGCACATCCGGGGCGGGACGCTCCGGCTTGCTTTTTTTTCGTTGTCATTGCCGCCTCGGCCAGCGCCGGAATCATATATTAGCGGAAACAACATCCCCGGAGTCGCGGTCATGAACCCCTTCCGCTCGCTGTTCCGCCGTTCGTCCCGATCCCCCGTCCGCCCGGTCCGGCGCCGACCGCGGCTGGAAGCCCTCGAAGAACGCTGTCTGCTATCGAGCGGCACGTGGCAGGAAATCAAAACGCCGACGGGTACCGTCGGCGGCGTCCTCGAACTGCTGCCTACCGGCAACGTCCTGGTGCAGGATTACAACTCAGACAACTGGTATCAGCTCCAACCGGACTCCTCGGGCAACTACGCGGTCGTGAACTTTCCGGCGAACCTCGTCTCGACGACGCCCACTGACGCCTCTGGCGCCAACTCACGCAACACCGCGGATGCGGTCGTCCTGCCCAACGGCGACATCTTTGAGCTGGGCGGCGAATACTCCAGCACCGGCAAGTCCTTCCTTAATTCGGGCCAGATCTACGACCCCACCACCAACCAGTGGACCCTGACCAAGCCCGCCCCGATCATCTGGGACGGTCAGCCCTACCTCGGCGATACGCCGATGACCACGCTGCCCGACGGCACGGTCCTCGTCGGCAACAACAACGGCCCCGCCGTCCACGTCGGCGGCGACCTGAACACCCTGAATGCGGCCGCGGGCGCGACCGACACGACTCTCACCGTGTTTGCCCCGTACATGACGCCCACGCCGTCCGTTCCCTTTCAGATCGACGTCGAACATGAAATCATGACGGTGACCGGCGTCTCGAACGGCGGCACAACCTGGACCGTGACGCGCGGCCAGGATGGGACGACGGCCGCCGCCCACGGCGACGGCGCCTCGATCGACCTCATCTCCTCCCTCACCGCCGCCGTCCCCAACGCGACGGCCACAACGATCCACGTCGCCGACACGGCCAGCTTCCCGAGCCTGAATCCGACGACGCTGACCGCAGCTATCGGCGCGACCGATACGACGATCACCGTGGCGTCCACGGCCGGCTTCCCGACGGCCTCCCCCCTGTACGCATTCCCGATCATGGTCGGCCAGGAAATCATGACGGTGACGGCCGTCAGCGGCGACACCCTGACCGTGATCCGCGGCACGCAGGGGACCGCCGCCGTCGGGCACGCCAACGGCGCCACGGCGACGACGCCGTATTACATTCAGGTCGATCAGGAAATCATGTTCGTCACCGGCGTCAACGGCACGGCGCTTACCGTGGAGCGCGGCGCCCAGGGCACGACGGCCGTGTCTCACGCCAACGGCGGCATCGTCCATCTGTCGTCGGACTATGGCGAGATGCTGGACTACAACCCGACAAGCGACACGTGGACCACCCTGCCGCAAACGGCCGACAAGCTCGCCGACGACTCTTCCTTCGAGGAGAGCTGGGTCAAAATCCCGGGCACGGCGGGGGACATCCTCTCTTACAGCAACAACGCGACGTTCGAGTACAACCAGAGCCAGGCCGAATACTACAACCCGGCTACGCAGACATGGACCGCCACGGGCGCCGTCCCGGTCATCCTCACGGAGAACGTCTTCTCCAACGAGATCGGGCCGGCCCTGGCGCTGCCGAACGGCCAAATCCTCCAGATCAGCGGCAACGCCGACACCGCGCTCTACACGCCGTCCACCAATTCGTGGACGACCGGCCCACAGATCGTCACGGCACTCACGACGCTGTCGGCGGCGATCCCCGGCCCGAACGCCACGACGATTCACGTGGCGTCCGGAACCGTCGCGCCGACGGCCCCGTTTTACATTGAGATCGATCAGGAAGTGATGGAAGTGACGGTTGTTAGCGGCACGGCCTGGACGGTCGTGCGCGGCCAGTATTTCAGCACGGCCGTCGCCCATTCCAATGGCGCCGCCGTGTCTCAGTACTGGGTCGCCGGCGACGACCCGGCCGCGGAGCTGCCCGACGGCGAGATCATCTTCAATGCGGGACAGCAGATCGAGACGGCCCCGACCACGATGTTCGACTACAACCCAACCACGAACACGATCACGCCGATGGATACGTCGGTCATGCCCACTGACATGCTGACTTTCCTGCAGAACAACGCCGACGACAACACCTCCATGCTGATGCTGCCGACGGGCCAGCTGCTCATGAGCAACGGGGTCAACCGCCAGCTCTACATCTACACGCCGTCCGGCGCCGGGCCGGCTCCGTCGTCGCTGCCGACCGTTACGGGCGTCACGGCCAACGGCGACGGCACGTTCACGCTCAGCGGAAAACAGCTGAACGGCATCTCCGAAGGCGCTTTCTACGGCGACGACGAGGGGATGTCCGAAAACTATCCCGTGATTCGCCTGACGGCCGCCGACGGCACGGTCGCCTACGCCGACACGTTCAACTGGAGCAGCACGGCCGTGGCGACCGGCTCGACGCCGGAAACGACCAAGTTCACGCTGCCGGCCGACACGCCTCCCGGGACGTACCAGCTGACGGTGAGCGCGGCGGGCATTTCGTCGCAGCCGTTCAGCTTCACCGTGACGCCGGCCGAGGCCACGAGTCCGTCGCTGTTCACGCTGGCGCCCGACGGATCGCTGTGGCAATACGGCGCCGCCGGATTCGAGGCGCCGACCTGGTCGGAGCTGTCGCCGGCCGGGACCATCCTGTCGGAAAGTCCGAGCCTGGACGCGACTGGAACGCCGGAGGTGTTCGCGGTCCCGATCGACCATTCCCTCTGGGTCCACAGCTCGGCCGGTTGGACGGAATTGTCCCCCGGCGGCACGATTCTCCAGGCGTCCGCGTCTCCCACCAATACGGTGTTTGTCGTGGCCGTCAACAACTCGCTGTATCAGCACACGGCGGCGGGCTGGGCGTTGCTCTCGCCGGGCGGCACCATTCTGTCGATCAGCGCCGGCGTGGACGCCTCCGGCCATGCCGAGGTGTTCGCCATTCCGATCGACCATTCGCTGTATCGCTACGATTCCGGCTGGGCGCTGCTGTCGCCGGGGGGCACGATCCTTTCCGCTACAGCCTCGGGGAACGCCGTGTTTGTCATCGCCGCTGACACGTCGTTCTGGGAAAACGCGGGCGGCTGGTCGGAGCTGTCGCCCGGCGGTACGATCCTGTCGGCCAGCCCCGGGACGGACGCCGGCGGGGCGCCGGCCGCGTTCGTGCTGGCGATCAACCATTCGCTCTATGAACATACGACGGCCGGCTGGACGCTGCTGTCGCCGGGGGGCACGATCGTGCAGCTGCTCGACAGCGAAGGCGCGGACGTGTTCGTGGAGGGAGCCGACGGCGCTCTGTGGCAATACGACGGCGCCGCCTGGACCCGGCTGGGATTCACGTGAGATGCAGGGCGAGCGGCATGAGCCCGCAGCGCAAGCAAGGGAAAG
>DATKHW010000388.1:0-7032 GCA_035546275.1 Gemmataceae bacterium | reverse complement strand
AAGAGGACATGGTTCGTGCCGGGCGCCAACTTGATCCATTGCAGGTGCTTGCCGGTGGCCAGGTCCCACAAGTCGGCCCCGTCCCCCATTCCCACGGCCAGCAAACGGCCGTTCGGGTGGATGGCGACGGTGTGATAATAGCCCGCGCCCAGGGCGTTGTTGCGCAGCAGCGTGCGGTAACAGGGCGCGGAACCAACCTTCCACAATTGCAGCTTGTCGCCGACGACGCCCGCGGCCATCAGGTCCTTATCCGAGCTGAAGCGCAGGGACGTCAAACTGAGCCCCGCAGTACTAAACAGTTCCAGACCCGTCCGGGGGTCCCAGAGGCGCAAGCGGGCGTCCCAGCATATACTGGCGAGCACATCGCCGGTTCGATTAAAGGCAAAGCGGATGCCGTCGTTCCGGCTGCCTTCCAGTCGGATGATGGTCTTGAGCGTCGCTCTTTCGCAGATATGAATGGTCCTTTCGGGAGCAACAAGCACGGCCAGAGTTTCGCCGTCCGGGTGCCAGGCGAGTTGCTCGGCGTTGTTGCAGGGGAACTCCGCGAGGATGTCCCCCGTTCTGAGATCGCGGACCTGGACGCCCTTTTCGCAGCTGAGGGCCAATTGCTCGTCCCGAGGATGGAACGCCAACGAGGAGGCTTGCACTCCGAGGGCGAGTTGTTTGACGAGGCGGCCGGAAGGCAGTTCGTAAAGCCACAAGGAACCATCGGCACGGGAGCTGGCGCACTGGCGGCTGTCGGGACTGAAGGCGAAGATACCTGTCCCATTCAGGAGTTCGACCGGCTCCTTGCCAGCTAGCTTCCATACCTGGAAACGGTTATCCGGGTGATGGAGAGCAAAGAACTGGCCGTCCGGGCTGAGGTTCGACGCCGCGTCTGGTCCCATGCCCGGGAGGCTCCAGAGTTCAGCATCGTCGGCGACGCGGCGGATGCTGACGATTCCCTGCTGGTCCAGACGGGCATAGCGCTCCAGGGCGCCGTCGAAGGCGAGTCCCCGGCTGCCTTCGGGCCAGCCGGGCCATTCCTTGGCCAACCCAATATCGGGCAAGGCCAGGCAGCCGATGGCCTCGTTGCGGAGTTTGAGGGAATCGTCCTCGAACAGGTTCATGTACCGGGCCATCTGGGTCGCATCTGTCAGGATGTCAAGGCTCTGGAACCGCTGGCCGATGCGCCCGCCGAGCCGTATCGCCTGGGCCTGGGCCACCCGGGCTTCGTAAAGCCCGCGCGTCGCCTTTTCTTGGGCCTCCTCGGTCAAGAGCAATTGGGCGCGCGTGGCGTGCTGGGCTTCGGTTTCCGCCTGCAATCGCGTCTGAGCCAGCCCTTCCGCTTCCGTCGCCCGAATCGCTTGCCAGGCGCTGACCACCGTGCCCGTTGTCAGGGCCAATGCCAACAGACCGACCGTCGCCAGAATGCGCTTGTTCCGCCGCGCGAACTTGCGGAATCGATAGCCCGCCGTCGGCGGGTACGCCTGCACCGGCTCGTCATTCAAGTAGCGCTGCACGTCGGCGGCGAAGCCGCTGGCGGTCGCATAGCGGCGGTTGCGGTCCTTTTCCAGGGTCTTCATCACGATCCAGTCCAGCTCGCCGCGGACGAGCTTCGCCAGCTTGGCCGGCTCCATGTGGCGCTGGGCCGAGATTGTTACCAGGGCCTCGCCCGAGTCGTTCAGCCGCGTGCTCGGCCTGGGCGGCTCCTCTTCCTTGATCATGCGGAGGACCTCGCCATAAGCCGCTTCTCGGATCCGCTTGTGGCTCAGCGGCGTGCCGCCGGTCAGCAACTCGTACAGGAGCACGCCCAGCGAGTAGACGTCGCTGCGGGTATCCACCCCCAGGGCGCTCATCTCCGCCTGTTCCGGGCTCATGTATTCCAGCGTGCCGACCATGGCGCCGTACTGCGTGAACAGGGTCCCCTCCGTCAGCCGCTGGTCGATCGCCTTGGCCACGCCGAAGTCGATCACCTTGGGGACAGGCTTGCCGTCGTAAAGCGTGATCATGACGTTGGACGGCTTGACGTCTCTGTGAATGACGCCCTTCTGGTGGGCGTGCTGGATCGCCTGGCAGACCGGCACGAACAGCTCCAGCCGCTCGCGCGGCGTCAGGTGGTTGTCGTCGCAGTACTTGGTGATCGGCACGCCGTGGACCAGCTCCATGACGAAGTACGGCAGGCCGGATTCCGTGGCGCCGGCGTCGAGGACGCGGGCGATGTTGATGTGATCCATCATGGCCAGGGCCTGCCGCTCGGCCTCGAAACGGGCGATCACCTGCCGGCTGTCCATGCCGGCCTTGATGACCTTCAGGGCGACCATGCGCCGCACGGGATGGGTCTGCTCGGCCATGAAGACGGCGCCCATGCCGCCCTCGCCGATCTGCTGGAGCAGCTTGTACGGGCCGATGACCGTGCCGGGGCGTTCGCGGAGAGGGACAGCCGCCGCCGCATCCCCAGCGGGCGTGAAGGCCGCCGTAACCTCCAGGGCAGCGGCCGGCCGGTCCAGGAAGCTGCCGGCTTCGCGGTGAACCTGGAGGAGGCGTCCCACCTGCCGCCCCAACTCGGCATCCTCGCCGCAGGCTTCGGCGACGTAGCCGTCCCACTGCTCCGGCGGCAGCTTGCCGACGGCGTGAAGGAATAGCGCGCGGACTTTTTGCACATCTGCTGGCATGGCAACACATCCCTTTCGGTTCGCTGCCTACAGTGCGGATTCGAGGTTGGATTTGTCCGGAAGAAAAAAAGAAAAAGAATCCGGTCGCGCCTGCCGGTCACTCCCGATCCAGCAAGGTTTTGAGGCGGACCCGAGCGTAGGACCAGTGCTCGTAGGCGGTGGAGCGCGAGACGCCGATCGCCTCGGCGGCGTCTTCGATCGACAATCCGGCGAAGTAGCGGAGCTGAATGAGCCGAGCGGCCTGGGGGTCCTCGGCGGCCAGGCGGGTCAGGGCTTCATCGATGTCGAGAAGCTCGTCCGCCGGTGAGGTGAATCCGGCGTCGGCGGCGTCGAGGAGCACACGACGACCCTTGCCGCCGCGTTTGTCGGCCTGCTTGCGGCGGGCGCTCTCGACGAGGATGCGGCGCATGGCCTCGGCGGCGGCGGCGAAGAAGTGGCCGCGACTGTTCCAACTCGGTTCATCAGGGGGCTTACGCCCCCCGCTCGCCACGAGCCGCAAATATGCTTCGTGAACCAGAGCGGTGGCCTGAAGCGTCTGGCCCGGCTTTTCCTGCGACAGCCTCGCCGCCGCCAGCCTGCGCAGCTCGTCGTAGACCAGCGGCAGCAGCCGATCGGCCGCCTGCGGCTCGCCGCGCGCGATTGCGTCCAGCGCCTGGGTGACGTCGTTCATACCGCCAGAGTAACCGACCCGGCGGCTCGCCGCAATCGTGGGCGGGAGAGAAGCGGCGGCGTTGCAAGCGCCGGCCTTCTATCTTCGCGGCGTCCGGTTCGTCATTGCGGGGGAAGCTCGAGCGGCCCCTTGAGCGCCCCGGGGAACACGCCCCAGGTGACCTGGTACGACGCCTCCAGCGGGCACGGCACATAGTGATCCGGCGTCAGGAAGATCGGCATGTCCGGCAGTCGGTCGCCGACCGCCACGTTCTCGACGTAGGCGACTTTCTCCGAACCGGCGGCATACGCCGCGAGGGTCAACGGCTTGTCCGGCGGCAGTTCAAACGGCTCTTCCTTAAACTGGTCCCAGATCGCCTTGTGGATGCCGTGCGGGTCGCGGACCGACGGCGGGAACAGATCGACGATCAACAGGTGGACGCCGCGGCGGAGGAGTTTCCCGGCCTTGCGAACGAACGCCTTCAGCCCGTTGGTGTTGTCCTTGTTCCCCGGCGACACGATCTCGATGACCGCGATCAACTCCCCCTGCGGCAGGTACACGGACAGGCGGTCGGCCCGGCGCGCGTACCCGGCCGTGTTCTCCCCACGGGTAACGACGCGGGTGCGGGGGGGACGGTCGAGAACGGCGACCCCGGCCGGACCGTTCGGGGGCGTCGGCGGCTGAGCCTTGAGCGCGAGCACGTCGGGGATAGGCCCTTTCGCATCCACCTCGCTCATGGCGAAGTAGCCCTCGGGCAACCCGCCGGCGTTCAGTGCATCGGCGATGGCGGAGATCCACCGCTGGTGGAAGAAATGGTACGTCCCTGCCGGAACGCGGGTCCAATCGTGAATCGGCATCGTGAACCTCCGACGGAAATGCACCTACGTCTTCGCAGACGCTCGACGTGCTTCAAAGCGAACAATCTCTTCTTTCAACTGATTTGCGAGTTTTTTGAGCGATTGTTTGGTTAATTCGCGCGTTCGCACATTTGCCACGGGTTCGCCGTCGAGATCCCGAAGGCGGTCTTCCAGCAGCTTGAGTTTGGCGCGCGTGTTTTCCAACTGCCGCGTACTTTGAATGCTCATAGGACAACCTCAATGACGCCTTTGGGGACCGAATCGCGATCCGACGCGTAAAGCTGCTCAACCAGAATGGCAAATTCCTTCGCCTCCGCCATGTGCAAATCGACGAACGGGAGTCCCTCGCTCAGGTCAGCGGCGGCAGCCGGGTCGAGTGGAAAATCGGCTGACAGGAGCAACGCGCAATCCACATCGTTGGGTTCGAACACATCGGTGACAAAACTGCCGTTGATGATAAGCCGCTGCACACCGGCTTTCTTCGCCATATCGACAAGCCATCGAACGGAATCCATCTGCGCCTGCCGAATTTCCGATTCCTGACCGAACCGGGCGGCAATTTCATCGAGGGACGCCAAATGCACGCCGGGTGGAAGATAGCCGACGTCGTTGAATTCCGGAATCACTTCGATGAACTCTTCGGCGGTTTGGAACTTCGCTCCTATTCAATTTTAGCCGAATCCAATTCCTTCCGCCACCTGGCCGCCTCGTCCCGCTTCCTCGGTGCATCGACGAGCGCCAGCCGTTTCACTTCTTCGGCTCCGCCTTGTCCAGCAGCGCCTGCACGTCGGCCCAGAGCTGCTTGCACGCTTCCTGCTCGTCGGGCGGCAGCTTGGCCAATTCCGGCGCGTCGCGCAGACCGGACAGGGCGGCGTCCGCCTGCCAGTGACGAAGTGCGGCCAAACCTTTCTTGCTCACCCAGGGGAAGATGCTGTTCACCTGCCCCTCCTGCACCGCCAGGTCCGCCCGCAGCCAGTCCAGCGCCTGCCGGCGCCAGCGGGCGCGTTCCTTGTCGTCGAGATCCTTCGCGTCGTCGCCCCGGCCGCAGCCGGCCAGCGCCGCCGCACACGCCGCGTTGTAACGGTTGGAGGCCAGGAGCCTGGCGGCGGAGTCCGGTGGGCCGGCGAAGGCTTCCTCGTAAAAGCGGAGCGCGGCCCGGTTCAGGCGTTTGAGGGAACACAACTGGGCCAGTTCGATCCGCTCGTCCGCGCTCGCCGGCGTGGTCTTGCCTTCGAGGAAGCCGGGCAACTGGCCGTCCAACTCGATCAGCCGTTCGCACTGCCGCACGCACTGCGCCGAGGGGGAAGCCAATCGGGGGTTCTTGGAACCCAGCTCGTGGCCGCGACGCAGCTCTGTCAGGGCCGCTTGAAACGCTCCCTGGCCTTGGAGGGCGAGGCCCAGGTTGCAGTGGGCCTCGGCCAAATCAGGGTTGAGAGCGATGGCCTTGGAGCAGTCGGCGACGGCCTTGTCCAGCTGGCCCAGATTTAGGTAATCGACGCCCCGGTTAGACCAGGCCTTCGCGTCCTTCGGGTCCAGTTCGATGGCCTTGGAGCAGTCGGCGATGGCCTCGTCCAGCTGGCCGAGCTTGCCGTAAGCGTTGCCACGTTCGAACCAGGCCGCGGCGAACTTCGGTTCCAGTTCGATGGCCTTGGAGCAGTCGGCGACGGCCTTGTCCAGCTGGCCCAGATTTACGTAAGCAACGCCCCGGTCGTACCAGCCCGTCGCCTCCTTCGGTTCCAGTTCGATGGCCTTGGAGAGGTCGGCGACGGCCTCATCCAGCTGGCCCAGATCGGCGTAAGCAGCGCCCCGGTTGCCCCAGGCATCTGCGTCCTTGGGGTCCAGTTCGATGGCCTTGGAGCAGTCGGCGACGGCCTTGTCCAGCTGGCCCAGATTTACGTAAGCGTGGCCCCGGTTAGACCAGGCATGCGCGTCCTTGGGGTCTAGTGCGATGGCCTTCGAGCAGTCGGCGACGGTCTTGTCCGGCTGGCCGAGCCTTAGGTAAGCGACGCCCCGGTTAGACCAGGCATTCGCGTACTTGGGCTCCAGTTCGATGGCCTGGGAGGAGTCGGCGACGGCTTTGTTCAGCTGGCCCAGATCGGCGTAAGCGGCGCCCCGGTTGATCCAGGCCGCCGCGTCCTTGGGGTCCAGTGCGATGGCCTGGGAGCAGTCGGCGACGGCTTTGTCCAGCTGGCCCATCCGGTAGTAACCTGCGGCCCGGTTGTACCAGGCGTTCGCGTCCTTGGGGTCCAGTTCGATGGCCTTGGAGCAGTCGGCGACGGCCTCCTGATAGCGATCCAGCCTCCAGTAGGCCATGCCCCGGCAACAGTACGCATGCGCATGGTCCGGCCGCTTCAGGATGCACCCGGAGAAGATTCCCGCGGCCATGGCGAAATCCTCCGGCCCCTGGCCGAATTGGCACAGACAACCGCCGAGCCGCATCAACGACCAGTAGTGAGTCGGCTCCCGGCGCAGCGCCGCCTCAAACGCCTGTATCGCAGCGGCCGTGTCCCTGGCTTGGAGGGCGGCCTGTCCCAGCAGATAATCGTCGAGGGCCATCGTCGGGGCCGTTTGGTCGGCCAGTCGGCTGTCGGCCTGCGCCGCCTCCTTTTCTCCCGCGATCGTGCGGCATTTCGCGCGCAGGTCATACAACGCCCTGGTCGGCCGGTGAGCGGTCTCGGCCTTGGCCAGGTAGGAGAGGGCCTGCCGGGCGGCCGACTCCGGCGAGAGCCTTTGTCCCGACGCATGGTCTTCCTCACGGCGCAGCATGTCGTCGCTCAACCAGATCAGCGCCTCGTAGGCGGTGCGTCGAACCTCCTCCACCTCGTCCTTTCCCAGACGGCCGGCGTCCAGGCCGGTGGTCCAATCCTCACGC
>DATKHW010000387.1:0-4306 GCA_035546275.1 Gemmataceae bacterium | reverse complement strand
CCCGTTGTTGAATGCGGCGACGGTGAACGTTTCCGCGCGGCCCGTGGGAATGGCGACGTCGCACCCGCCGGTCAGGGCGTCGCCGGTTTCACAATCCCGCAAGATCTCGCATTTGATCCCGGCTTCCACGTCGCCGAAGCCGTCGATCGGCTGGCCGGCGACGTTGTCGGCCGCTTCCAGGATGGGGGCCCGCACCATGACGGAGGCGCAGCCGTTGAAGAACGTCTTTTCGACGCCGAAATCGTACCGGTTCAGGTTGAACCCGTCGATGGTGCGCGACTGCACCGTTGGTTGCAATGTACCTCTTGCCGCGGGCGTCAAGGTCGCCGTGGCCGCCACGGATCGGAACTCGTTGAAGTAGCCGTAATCAACGAACAAACGATTCGCCGGCACGGCGCCGTCCACCTGGGCGGCCGTGAGGAGTCCCGGAAGAATCAAGCCGTTGTTGCCAAAGGCCGTCTGATTCGTCGTGACGCCTCCCGTCGCGGTGGCGGAAGCCAGGCCGGTCCCGCCGGCGGTCATGGTGTTGCCGGTCGCTCCGGCCCGCGGAGCGCCCTCGTTGGCGAACGCCGCCCCCGATCCTTCGGGAGTCGGCGGCGCCTCGTTTCCGGCGCCAGGCGCTGCCTCAGCGCTCTGGCTGGGATTCATCGACGGATAGGGGTTGGATTCCGAGCCGGCGCCTTCCGCTCCAGAAGGGTTGGGCGCTGTGCAGGGGCCGGGTCCAGCCTGGCAGGGCGGCGGGGGCGTGGCGCAGCCGCCTGGAGCAATAACCGGCTGGGCCAGGGCGGCGCCGCCCCCCAGCACAACCGTCAGCACGCCCGCACAAAGTCCGGTAAACCGCTTCATCGGAGAGTCCTTTCCCCAAGCAGGGCGCAGGCCGGCGAAACCCGCATCTCAATCATCTCTCGCACGATTCGCCGAAACGGCGTCGCCGTCACGACCCGACCTCGGGTCTGGTGATACGAATCGGATTCGCGGCCCATAAAGTATGAGACGGGCGCCGGCGCCGTCGAGATTGGACGGCGCAGTTGTTCCGAGCGTGCCGGTAATGCGGCAAATGCCGACCAATCGGCGCTGCGAGTCGGCGGATCATAAGCCGGACAGCGTGAAGGCAGCCCAGTAAAAGGGATGGCTGGCGCCGACGTCGGGATCATCGTGCAAAGCTTGAATCATTCGCCGCTGCGCCTGGGCCAACGCCTCGGCCTTGTCGGCGTCTTTGCGGCCTGCGTAGATTTTCATAAAAGCGAGCATCAGCTCTTTCGCCTTGTCAGAGCGGACGCTCCACAGCGTCGACGCCACCGCTCTCGCCCCGGCCAGATGGAACGCATGACGCAGGTCGGCCGAACTCTGACCGGGCGACGGCTCTCCCTTGCCGGTTTGGCAGGCGCTCAGCACCACCAGGTCCGTGCCGCGGAGGTCCACCGCGAACACCTCCGCGCCGGTCAGCAAGCCCGGCAGATCCGCGTCGTCGTCGGGCGCAAAATTGGCGCCGGCGAAAGCGACGCCGCAGCACAGCAGCGGATCGACGCGCAGGTCTCCTGTATCTCGAATTTCATTCGGCAGCGAGAAAAAGCCGTGCGTCGCCAGATACAGGACGCGCGGAGATTGGAGGTTGAGAAACACCGACTTGGTCGCCGCGGCGCCGGTTCGAATCTGCGACGTTCCGGGTAGGTATTCGGCGACCGACTTGATCTCCTCCTCGGCCGATTTCAGAGGGTCGCCGAACAACTCCCGCCTGCGGCCTTTCACGCCGATCGGCGCCTCGTCGAAGGCCGGATTGCCGAAGAGCCAGGAGGCGCCGGCCTGGGCGGTCGCGTCGTCCTTCTTGACCAGGTCCCGACCGGAAATCACGTAGCGGAAGCTGCATTGCTCCACCGCATAGCGGCCGTCCGGCAAGATCAGCGCCGCCCATGAGAGGTTCCACAGGTCGCCGTCCGGGCTGACGATCCAGCGAACCCTCTTGTCGCCGGCCGCCTGGAGAAGCGGTTGCAGCAGGCGATCCGACAGCGGCTGCAGATATAGTTTACGCAGAGCTTTTTCATCCGCTATGGCCCCGTCCGTGTCAAAATAGCCGTCGTGTTCCCGCGATTCGCAACGTTCGAGGTGACATTGCAGGTTGTCAACCCACCGATCGATCTGGTCGGCGTCTCCCAGATTCACGACTGTCACGGGGCTGTTGGCCGTGACGACCCATGCGGCATAGACCGCAGCGGCGTTGACATGGGGACGCAAACGGCAAACATCGATAAAGACCTCATCCGGCCGCAGGCGCGCTTGAACCTGCCCCAGCTCCACCCATCGATTCAAGCCTGCGGCGCCGGGTGGAGCGGCCAGGTCCGCGGCCTGTTTCACTGCCAGGGTTCGCTTCTTCGCTTCCAGCTCTTCCAGCCGATCGAGCACGCCGGGGTCGGCCGGGTTGCGGCCCCACAGGAGACAGGCCTGACGCCGAACCAGGTCCTGGAACTCCGCGGCGTCGGCTCCTTTGCGTTTCTGCTGGTACACCCACGCCGCCGCTTCGCCGATATTGCCCTTGCCGTTGATAAGCCATTCGGCCGAGAGATCCTTGATCGACTGAGGTGATCCATCGGCAAGGCCCAGTCGCAAGCCGCCGTGCAGCGCGGGTTCGTCGTAATCCTGGAAGAACCGGAGTTGCTCCGGACTAGTGAGGCCGACCAGGTACGGCAAGCGGCTGGCCGCGAGGCGGCGGTGTTTGTCGGCGTATGCAGCCGCCGCCTGCAGGTCGCCTGCCTGTTCTTCAATCTCCAGCAGCAGGCTGTAAAACAGGCCGCCATCCACGTCGTCCGCCTTGTGGACGCGGGAAAACAGGGCTAGCGCCTCCGCGGCCTCCTTGCGCGCGGCGTCCACATCCCCCCGCTGCAAGTTCACCCAGGCCCGGCAGCGCCGGATGTGCAGAAACAGGTCCTGGTCCTTGGGAAAGATCGAATCGGGCAGGTCCAGCGCGTGGTCGCAGGCTTGCAGGGCGTCGTCGAACGCCTCATGGGCTTCCTGCTGCTTCCCCATCGCCTCCAGGACTCGGCCGCGCATGCCGCGAATCTGAGCGAGGTTGCTGTAAGCGATCGACGTGAAAGGATTCGGTCCGGAATCGGCCTGCTTCGCCTTGTCGAGGGCGTCGCGGGCGATCGTTTCCGCTTCGCGGAGCTGCTGGAGCAGATTAGGGTCGCCCAGTTGGCTGTCCAGTTCCGCTTGGATGCGCTCTTCTCGCTGATTGGTCCGCGCGGCGGCCAGGTCCCGCGCATTGAGTATGCCGCTCGCCGCCGGAAGTTTGCCGGCCTGCTCCAGCTCCTCGGCCGCGTCTCGGAAGCGGGCTATTTCCCAGTAGCAGTTGGCGAGAAGGATGCGGCAGCGGAAATGAACGTCCAACGCGCGGTAGGATTGGTCGGACTTCAGAGCATCCAGACACTGCTGAAGCCCCCCAACGGCGTGGGGCATGTCGCCGTTCCGCCGGTACAGCTCACAGCGCTGCATCATCAGTTCGACGGCTAACGCGGAGCAGGCCGCGATCTGGTCCGCCGGCGCATGATTTGTTCGCCGCGTCTCGAGCAAGTCGTCCAGCTTCCGTTGGAGTTGGTCGTTTTCCTTCGCGGCGTCCTCGTTCTGCTTGCCCAGAAACACTCGGCATTGCACTTTCAAATATTCCATGCGAAGGCGCACCGCGTCATCTACGGGAATCGGCGTCTTGTCCGTACCAACCGTACCAGGCCCCGCCCTAACGAACGCGATGGCCGCGTCAAGATGGTCCTGCGCCTTCTCCAATTTGTGAGACCCTAAATACAGCTCTCCTAAGTCGTAATGCATGAGCGGGAGAAAACCGAACCGGGGGCCGTAGCGCTTGGTCGCATCGCCGATGACCGCTTCCAGCGCCCGTTGCGGCCCATCGGAATCGCCCATCTGCGAAAGGCGCCAGGCGCGTTTCCAGCGGACGTAGAAGCGCCAGAAGTCGTCCGGCTGCTGGGCGGCGTCTTGCTCCATCCGGTCGAGGAGCTGCATGGCGTCCTGAAATTGACCTGCGTTGAGATAGCCGTTCAGCTGCTGCGTATGCGCGGCGTTGAGCGTCGAGTCGGGGGCGGCGAACGCCAGGCAGCAGCAGGTCAGCAATGCGGCGGTCATGAAAATCTCCCGATGGCTTCGCGCCTACTTGCGAGCATAGATGATAAGGGCGTCCACAACGGCCACAGCGGCCGGCTCAAACGGCGCCTCCTCGGTGGGTGAATCGACGTTGGGCCGCCCCGAAGGAACGATCATCCCGCTGAGCACGACCGGCCCTTGCAGCTGATGCTTGAGGGCG
>DATKHW010000386.1:0-2633 GCA_035546275.1 Gemmataceae bacterium | reverse complement strand
TCAGAGCATGGCCGAGGTCGCCCAGGCCCTGGCGCCGTACATCGCCGCCTCGTCGCCGTCGTTTCAGGCCCTTCGCAACACCTCGACCTGGCATGGCGGACAGCTCGCGACCATGACACGGCTGCCGCCGCGGCGCCGTGTTCTCCCTTGGCTCGTGGCCGGGGCCGCCGTCCTCTCGCTCTTGGTCGTCGGCCTCATCGGCTTCGCCACCGGCTGGTTTCACCCCAACGCACAGCAGGCGGCGCAGCACCGCGACGCGTCCCCAAGCGACACGAAGACGGCAGCCTCGCCGGCGGACTCCGGCAAGTCCAAATCGGCCGATGAGCCGAACGTGCTGACCGTTTCGCAGAAGCCCGAGGACGGCGGCAAGTACCGCACCATCGGCGAAGCACTGGATAAGGTCGCTGCGGGACAGACGATCCGGGTCGTGGATGCTGCAACCTATCGAGAACAAGTGCTGCTGAACCGACCCAGCTCCCATAATGGGGTCGCCTTGGAGGCTGTGCGGGGGGCGACGCTGGAAATCACCGCCAACGGGACCACCGCGTTCGAGGTGAGCGGCGTGACCGGCGTCACGATCCGCGGCTTTCTCCTGCGGGCTGCGGGGACCCAATCATGCGCCCTGGTCTACGTCCATGAGCACGGCACGGAGGTGCTGCTCGAGCGCCTCGATATGGGGCCGGGGCCGCAAGGCGGCGCGTTTAACGGCATAGAGGTCCAGGACGTCGAGGAGGATGACCACACGGGCCGACCGTCGGTCACGGTGCGCGATTGCGTATTCCGCAAGGCGCAGTGCGGCATAAACGTAATCGGCATCCAGGGCGATTACAGCCGGGCCACGCCGGTGCGGGGTCTGGCGGCGCGCAGCAACGAGTTCATCGACTGCTCGTGGGGCGTGACTCTCAAGGGATCCCTGCAACACGTGCAGGTCATCGGCAACCGTTTCCGCGGCTGCCTGCGGACCGCGTGCCAGCTCGAACAGCTGCTTCCCGAAACCAACGACGTCCTCGTCGCCAACAACACAGCTGTGGAGTGCAACAACGCCCTCCGCGTTTGGGATGCGAAGATTCGCACGAGCGGAGTCCGCTGCCAAAACAATCTGTCCCTGGGCGCCCCCTATCCGGATGCGCTCTTCTTCGACAGCGGCGGCAGCCCCCTGAACGCGAAAGGATTCGGCGACAGCGCGGCCCTCCTCGAGCGCTGGAGCTTCCGGTGCAACTGGCGCGAGACCAAGCGTCCGGCCAAGTCCCCCTCCGAGCCAGACGGCTGGATTCCACCGGGCAAGGAGGATGTGCTGTCGGACAAGATCGAGGGCGTCAACCGCGACCCGAAGTCGCCCGACTTCCTGCGCCCCGACAAGAATTCCCCGCTGGCGACGCAGGGGGCGGGCACGAAGGACGGCAGTCTGCCTGCCTACATCGGCGCCCTGCCGTGCGAAGGGACTCCGCCGTGGGACTGGGACCGCACCTGGCGGGCGCGCGTGCATGAGACGGGGGACAAGAAATAATGAGACTGTTAAGCTACGTATTGTGGATTGATAGGCATTGCAGCGAGGGGGTTCGACTGCAAGAGGGGGGAAGTTGAGCGCTGACCTTTCGGCGCTCTGAGCTTGTCGGCCTGCCAGCGGGTCGCTGACGTTTTCCGTGAACCTTGGGCGGGCGATCGGCGTCTGAGTGGGTGTGAGCGGCGGGGAACGCCGCTGAGGAATGGGCTGCTCGTCCAACGGGAAGACGTCCGCCTCGCGCGCGGAAAATGTGGGTTCAAGTCCCTCGCGGTCCACTGTTTACTGGGCCTATCGTCCAACAGGAGGACGCCAGCTCGGCAGACTGGCAATCCGGGTGCGACTCCCGGTGGGTCCACTGAACGGAAGCGCTTGCTAACGGCAGGCTGAACGCTCCGCTAAAGCGTCGGGTCCGAGCTTTCCGGCCCTGTGGGTTCGACTCCCACCGCTTCCGCCTTTTTCATCTCCCTTTGCGGTTTGTGCCGCTCCGCTTTTTCGTTGTCCATCCCGGCCCGCCGCTTTATACTCGCTCTTGAACGCAACGACCTCTCACGGCGAGCAGGCGCCCCGATGGAATCCACGTCCTCCAGCTTGCTGCTGCGTTTGCACCGCCCTGGCGAACAGGCGGCCTGGAATCGCTTCGCCGATCTGTATACGCCGTTGTTGCTTTTCTGGGCCGGCCGGATGGGCCTCTCGGCGCCAGACGCGCGCGACCTGGTGCAGGACGTGTTCGTGACGCTGATCCAAAAGCTGCCGCAGTTCCAGTATCAGCCCGGCAAGGGGACCTTCCGTTCCTGGCTGCGCACCGTGGCCGAGAATCGCTGGCGCGACAGCCTGCGGAAACGGGCGGCCGCGCCGCAAAACGCGGGACCGGCGCCGTTGGAGGACGTGGTTGTGCCGGACGGGGCGGCCGCCGTTTGGGAGACGGAATATCGACAGCACCTGATCGGCCGGGCCATGCAGATCATGCAGAGCGATTTCGAGGCGAAGACCTGGAAAGCGTGCTGGGCCGTGGTAGTGGACGGCCGGTCCGGGGCGGAGGTCGCGGCGGATTTGGGCCTGACGATCGAAGCAGTTTACGCCGCCCGATCGCGCGTGCTGCGGCGGCTGCGGCAGGAGCTGAGCGGGCTGA
>DATKHW010000385.1:0-5628 GCA_035546275.1 Gemmataceae bacterium | reverse complement strand
GGTCTCGCTGACGCTCGACCCACCCTACAGGGCTGACCTAGTATTGAGCGCCGCGCCTCGCTATACGGGGCCGCCGTCGTGAGGAGTCGTCGCTGTGGGACCGGAGCCGGTTGGAGCCATCGCCGTCCTGATGCGCGAGCTGGGCAAGCTGCCCGGAATCGGCCCCAAAACGGCCGAGCGGCTGACGCATCACCTGCTCGTCGCCAAGCGCTCCGACGTGCTCGCCCTGGCCGACGCCCTGCGGGCCGTCAAGGACGAGATTCGCCCCTGCCGGCAGTGCTGCAACCTGACCGAGGGCGACCTGTGCCCTCTGTGCGCCGATCCGCGACGCGAAGCCTCGGTGCTGTGCGTGGTCGAGCAGCCGCGCGACCTGTTCGCCCTGGAACGGTCGGCGACGTACCGCGGACTGTACCACGTCCTGCACGGTCGGTTGGCGCCGCTGGACGGCGTCGGCCCAGAGCAGCTGACGATCGACAAGCTGCTGCAACGGGTGCGGGCCGGCGGCGTGCGGGAAGTCATCATGGCGACGAATCCGACCCTGGAAGGGGACGGAACGGCGCTGTTCCTGGCCAGCGAATTGGCCGCCACGGGGGTCCGCATCACCCGGCTGGCACGGGGTTTGCCTAGCGGGTCGGGACTGGAGTTCGCCAACACGCAGATGTTAGCCGACGCCCTGGAGGGTCGGCGGACGTTTTGAGAGGCGGACGAGCACGCAGCGCAAGCAAGTGTTCTTTAGATTTCATCACTTGCTCGCGCCGCGTGTTCGAGAACGGAAGAGATCGCTCGATCACGGGGTACCGACGCATGAGCATGTCCATGTCGCCGATCATGGCGCAGAAGATGAGCCAGAACATGATTCTGGCCCCGCGCATGATCCAGTCCATGGAGATCCTGCAGCTGCCGATCATGGCCCTCCAGGAACGCATTCAGCAGGAACTCCAAGAAAATCCCGTTCTGGAATTGCGCGATACTTCCGAGGAGCAGCCCGCCGCCGCCGCGGGCGAGGAACTCGACGGCGTTCAGACCGCCGTGCTGGAAGACACGCGCGACCCCGGCGCCGGCGAGCTGGTCATCGACGAAACCAGCTCCAACGAGCTGGATTTCGATCGGCTCGAAGCGCTGAGCAAGGACTGGGAAGACCATTTCAACGAAGAGCATCGCCCCTCGCGCAACGGCATGGACGAGGAAGGCGACAAGAAGCACGACGCCATGCAGAACATGGCGTCCCGGCCGCAGTCGCTGCAGGAATACCTGAGCGAACAGCTCGGTTTCCTCGACATTCCCGCCGACCAAGCGAAGCTGACGCGCTACGTCATCGCCCACATCGACGACAACGGCTTCCTGACCGTTCCGGATGAAACGGATGCGGAGCGTCGCAAACGCCGGCCGCCGACGTTGGAGGAGCTGGCCGCCGCCTACGACCACGGCGTCACGCCGGCCCAGGTCGAGGAGGCGCTGCACATCATCCAGAAGCTCGACCCGCCCGGCGTCGGCGCCCGCCACCTGGAAGAGTGCCTGCTGCTGCAGCTGACGCCCGACATGCCGCACCGCGACGTGCTGCGCGTGCTGATCCTCAACCACCTGGAGGACATCGCCCACAACCGCTTGCCACAGATTCAGCGCCGCACCGGCTTCGACCTGAACGTCATCAAGGAAGCGATCGAGGACCTGAAGCACCTCAATCTCCGCCCCGGATCGCAATTCTCCGCGGAACACGCCCCCTACGTCGTGCCCGACATCCTGGTGGAGCGGACCGAGGAAGGCGAATACACGGTCCGGCTGCTCGACGACTGGCTGCCGAACATTTACATCAGCCGCAAATACATCGACCTGCTGCGCGAGAAGGGCGCCGACCCCAAAACGAAGGAGTATCTGAAGCGCAAAATCCAGGCGGCGACCTGGCTGCAGGAGTCGATCGAACAGCGCCGCAGCACGCTGGAGAAAGTCACCAAGGCGATCATCAAGCACCAGAAAGCGTTTCTGGACAAGGGGCCGGAACACATCGAGCCGCTGAAGATGCAGCAGATCGCCGACCAGGTCGGCGTCCACGTGACGACGGTGAGCCGGGCGGTGGACGACAAGTGGGTCCAGACGCCGCGCGGCGTCTTTCCGCTGAAGCGCTTTTTCGGCGGCGGCAAGGAAACGGCCAGCGGCGAAGAGGTGGCCTGGGAGGTCATCAAGCAGAAGCTGCTGGAGATCATCGACAAAGAAGACAAGGCGAATCCGCTTTCCGACGAGGACCTGGTCGCCAAGCTGCAGGAGTCCGGCTATCCGGTCGCCCGCCGGACGGTGACGAAGTACCGCAAGATGCTCAGCATCCCGTCGTCGCGGCAGCGGAAGGATTGGACGGCGTAAGTAAGGAGCACGCCGCGCAAGCAAGTGATGACAGCGAAAGCACTTGCTTGCGCGGCGTGCTCGTAGGACGGTCACGGAGGACCGGGCATGGCCATTCTCGAGACGCGCGGCCTCATTAAGTTCTATCGCGGCCGGAAGGTCGTGGACGGCGTCAACCTCGAAGCCGACCTCGGCGAGATCGTCGGTCTGCTCGGACCCAACGGCGCCGGCAAAACGACCAGCTTCCGCATGATCACCGGCCAGGTCACGCCCAACGCCGGCACCGTCCTCATCAACGGCAAGGACGTGGCCCAGCTGCCGATGTACCGCCGGGCGCGGCTGGGGCTCGGCTATTTGCCGCAGCAAACCAGCGTCTTTCGCAAGCTCACCGTCGAACAAAACATCCTCGCCATCCTGGAAGTGCTGCCGGTCTACCGCAGCCTGGGCCGCAAGCTGACGCGGGCGGAGCGCTGCAAGAAAACCGATGAGGTGCTGGAACAGTTCGGCCTCAGCCACCTGCGCAAGAACAACGCCGGCCGACTCTCCGGCGGCGAGACGCGACGCCTGGAAATCGCCCGCTGCCTCGTCTGCGATCCGCTCGTCATTCTTCTAGATGAACCCTTCTCCGGCATCGACCCTCACACCGTCGGCGAAATCCAGCAGATCATCCGCGATCTGAAACGTCAAGGGATCGGCATCCTCATCACCGACCATCAGGTGCAGGCGATACTCGCCGTGACCGATCGGATTTATGTGATTCACGCCGGCAAGGTGCTGACGCACGGCTCGCCGCAGGAAATCGTGTCGCATCCGATGGTCATCAAGGAGTACCTCGGCTCGAACTTCGCGGCCAATAACGCGGCCGTTCTGGCGGCGGGCATGGTCCCGCCGGCGCCGGTCCCGCTCAAGCCGGCGCTTCCGGCTCCTCCGCCCGCGCCGCAGCCGGAACCGTCGGCGGTCATGCCGGCGCCGTCGAGCCGTGAAGCCATCCATCAGATCGTCGAGCGCGAAAAGATCCACCGTCTCATCGAACGGCTGAAGACCAGCGACCGGGCGGCGGCCGCGGCGGAGCTGCTGCAGCGCGGTGATTTGGCCGTCTCCCATCTGCTGGAAGCGCTGGAGCGGCGCGACGTGGACCTGCGGTTGGCGGCGTTCGAGGTGCTGAAACGGCTGATCGGCGAAGGGGCCGACTTCGACCCGCACGCCCCCGAAGCGCACCGCCGCCGGCAGCTGGCCGCCCTGCGCGAACACTGCGGCCGCAAGGCGGGTTGACATCCGCCGCGGCGTCCGTAAGCCGTGGTAGGGGCGGGGTCGCCCCGCCCCTACTCACCCGGAGGCCGCATCATGGCGAACCTGTCCCAGCTCATCGACGAATACCTGGCCGGTCCTCCGGCCCTGCGCAAGGCCGTCGCCGGCATGAACCGCGAGCAGCTGACGGCCCGACCCGTGCCCGGCAAGTGGAGCACGCTGGAAGTCGTCTGCCACCTCGCCGATTTCGACCCCATCCTGGCCGACCGCGTCAAACGCATGATCGCGCTGGACAATCCGCCGCTGACCGGCGCCGACGAGAAATGCTTCGCTTCGGCCTTGGCCTACCAGGACCGCGACGTCGAAGAGGAATTGTCCCTCATCGAACGGACGCGCTCGCAGCTGGCCCGCATTTTGCGCAAGCAGACCGACGCCGCTTTACAGCGCCCCGGCGTCCACAGCGAACGCGGCCCGATGACGCTGGAGCGGATGCTGACGGCGGCGGTGCGGCACATTCCGCATCATGTCTCGTTCATCCTGGAGAAGCGGAAAGTGCTAGGATTGCCGGCGTGATTGCGGCCGCGGGTTTTACTCTCGTTCCCAGGCTCCGCCTGGAAACGCGCTGCTGCCGAGGCTCCGCCTCGCGTCTTCTCGACAGGCAGAGCCTGCCGGGCAATGCGTTCCCAGGCAGAGCCTGGGAACGAGGAAAAGGCTGGGATTGCCGGGGTGAACGCGGCCGTCGCCGGCCGCTTGACATTGCGGCGGCGCTTCACTACGAAGAGAATACCTTTGGCCAACCGGACCCCATGCGTTCGGCGGGAAACGCCGAACGGGCAAGGATTTCCGAAGAGAACGCTCTTCCGGGGCGCGACCGATTTGAATCGCCGCGGCCGGGAAAAGTCGGGAACGAGCAACGCCGATAAAACGAGAGGGCGCAGGAGGCGTCTTCTCATCCCTGTTGCTTTTTGATCGAGGACCTACTGATGTTTGCCGGCGCACTGTTGGCACCCTACCGGCTGGAGACGGAGCTGGACGCCCTCTGGCGGACGCCCGGCGATTCCGTCGAGGAATTCGCGCCTCGCGCCCGTGACGAGGACGAGGACGACGCGGAGGAGGACGAAGAAGACGACGAGGAGGACGACGACCTCGACGAGGAGGACGACGACCTCGACGACTTCGACGACGACGAGGACTTCGACGACGACGAGGATTTCGACGACGACGACCTCGACGAGGACTTCGACGACGACGACCTCGACGACGACGAGGACGACGAGGACGAGGACGAAGAGGACGCCAAGGAATGAGCGCGACGAAACGGTGTTAAGAGATCGCTTCAGTCGGTTTTACGAGGGGCGGGGGGCTTCCGGGTGGGAAGGCCCCCGCCCCTCGTCGTCACACTGGGCAAACGGCCGCGTCCTTCCCGAACACGCCCGACGGAAGGAGGCGGAATCGGAAGGAGCGCAGATGCGGGCGGGACATCCTTTGCACTTGGCGCGCGAGCCGTTATAATCGAAAGCGAGTTGGGAAGGGCCGCCGTCATGGTGCGGCGTCTCCTCCCCGCCCAACCGCACACGCAGGGGGAAGCGATGGCGCACCAAGGCAAACCCTTCAGCGAAGGCCCCGAACCGCCCGCCGCCGGCGCCCCGCCGGCTCGCACCGCCGACCAAACGCAGCTCGATTTTGAACTCGATTTCTTCAGCGGCGTCCTCGGCCGCAACCCGGACTACGTGGACGTCCTCCGCATCATGGGCAACCTGCTGACGCTCAAGGGCCGTTTCGCGGACGGTCTGCAGGTCGATAAGCGTCTGGTGCAGCTGCGGCCCAACGACGCCCTGGCTCATTACAACCTCGCTTGCAGCTACGCTCTGCTCAAGCGGGCCGACCTGTCGATCAAGACGCTGCGCCGGGCCGTCGAGCTGGGCTATCGCGACTTCCGCTACATGCGCGAAGACCACGACCTCGACGCCGTCCGCGCCGACCCCCGCTTCCGCCAGCTGCTGCGCGAGTACGAAAATCGCTGAGGTACGAGCCGGAAGCGTGTGC
>DATKHW010000384.1:0-2139 GCA_035546275.1 Gemmataceae bacterium | reverse complement strand
AGGCGCCACGCTGCTCAAGCGGTTCAAGTACGTCGGCTTCGATTCCTCCGACCAGCTGCAGGCCGGCCTGCGCGACGGCAACCTGGACGGCCTGATCGTGCAAGATCCTTACCGGATGGGTTATCTCGGCACATATCTTCTCGTGCAGCACCTGGAGGGTTTCGACGTGTCGGAGGGCGGCCGCGACCTGGGCACCGGCGAGCACATCGTCACGCGCGAGAACCTCGACGACGTGAAGACGAAGGAGCTGTTCGACCCCGATTTGCAGGCGAAGCGCACCACGGAGGACCTGCTCGAAGGCTTACCGAAGTTCAAGAAGAAGTCGTAAGCCGAGAACCGTTCATGAACGCGCCCGTCCGCCTGACGATGACCGACATCCGCAAGAGCTTCGGCCCGACGCGGGCGCTCGCCGGCGTCGATCTGGAGCTGCGCGCCGGCGAAGTTCATGCACTGGTCGGCGAAAACGGCGCCGGCAAATCGACGCTGATGAAGGTGCTGAGCGGCGCGGTGCGAGCCGACGCCGGCGCCATGGCGCTGGACGGCCGGCCCTATGAGCCGTCCGGCCCGCAGGACGCCCGCCGTCGCGGCGTCGCCATGATCTACCAGGAGCTGACCCTGGCGCCGCACCTCAGCGTCGAGGCCAACGTCACGCTCGGCCTGGAGACCACGCGCTGGGGCCTGCTTCAGAAGCACATCGATCGCCGGCGGGTCGAGGAAGCGCTGGCGATCCTGGAGCATCCCGAAATCCGGCCGGATGCGTCGGTGGCCGGGCTCAATCCCGCGGCCCAGCAGCTGGTCGAGATCGCCCGCGCTTTGCTGCTGGATGTGCGCGTCCTGGTGCTGGACGAGCCGACCAGCTCGCTGACGCAGCAAGACGCCCGGCGGCTGTTCGGTCTGGTCCGCCGGCTGCGCGATCGCGGCGTCACCGTCGTGTATATCTCGCATTTTCTCGAAGAAGTGCAGCAGATCGCCGACCGCTTTACGGTGCTGCGCGACGGTCGGACTGTCGGCGGCGGCCGCACCGCCGATTTCGCCGTCGAACGCATCGTCGAGCTGATGGTCGGCCGCAGCCTGGACGAGCAGTATCCGCGGACGCCGCATGAGATCGGTCCGCCGATTCTGGAGTTGACGGACCTCACCGGCGAGGAATTGCCGATCGGCGTCGATCTGACGCTGCGCCGCGGCGAAATCCTGGGAATCGCCGGGGTGGTGGGGGCGGGGCGGACCGAGCTGCTGCGGGCGGTGTTCGGACTGGACCGGGTGCGGCGCGGCCGGGTCGAGGTGCTGGCGTATTCCGGCGGCCGGCGGCGATCGGCCACGCCGGCGGGGCGCATCGCCGGGGGGCTGGGCTTGCTCAGCGAAGACCGCAAGGAGGAGGGGCTGACGCTCGACCAGAGCATCGAGGACAACCTGACCTATTCACGGCTGAAGCCGTATTCCTGGCTGGGGCTGCTGAACGTCAGCCGGCGCCGGCGGGCCGCTTCCGATTGGTTGAATCGGCTGCGGGTCCGCTGCGCCGGGCCGCATCAGACGGTCCGCGACCTCAGCGGCGGCAATCAGCAGAAGGTCGCGCTGGGCCGGCTGCTGCACCAGGAAGCTGACGTGCTGCTGCTGGATGAGCCGACACGCGGCGTGGACGTCGGCAGCAAGGCGGAGATCTACCGGCTGATCGGCGCCCTGGCGGCCCAGGGCAAGGCGGTGCTGTTCGTGAGCAGCTATCTGCCGGAATTGCTGGGCGTGTGCGACCGGCTGGCGGTGATGGCGCGCGGCCGGCTCAGCGCGGCCCGGCCGGTTGCGGAATGGACGCCGGAACAGGTCATGACCGTGGCCGTCGGATCGGAAGGGCCGTCTTTATGAACGACAAAACCGACACGATTTCCGCCAAATCAACGCCGGCCGAGCCGCGCACCGAGCTGCCGCCCCCCGGTTTCCGTCTGCCGGCCGAGACCGGCTCCGCGTTGGGACTCGTCGGCGTTATCGTCCTGTTCCTGGTCGTCCTCTCCATGCAGGGCCACGTCGGCAGCTTCGTCAGCGCCGACAACATCCAGCTCATTCTCAACCAGAACGCCATTCGCATGGCGACGGTGGTGGGCACGCTTTTCGTCATCGTCAGCGGCGGCATCGACCTGTCGATCGGCT
>DATKHW010000383.1:0-4101 GCA_035546275.1 Gemmataceae bacterium | reverse complement strand
GGCGGCGCCGCAGGAAACAGCGTTATCGCGACCACCGCCCCGTCCTGAATCTCGAAGGCGACGCCGAGCGCGTGGTAGATGCGGACCTGTATGTGCTTCGTCTTGCCCGCCTGGGACGAGGCGACAGTCAGCGGCTCGTAGTCGTCGCCGTATCGTGCGGTGACGACCGACTCCGGAGTGGAGACGCCGACGTCGCGCCCCGTCTTGCCGGTTTTATCGGTCTGAACCACCACGGCGATCACCTTGTCATCCAGCATCACGACGCATAGGTCCTTGGCTCGCCAAATGTCCAGGCGCTGCAAGTCGTCGCCGCCAATTCCTAGCAATTTCGACGACAGCACGTGCCCGAGGTATTCCGGCGCCGTCGCTGTCTCCCACGGGTTCCTGACGGGCCCGGTGTCCACCACGTCCGGTGCGGCCTGTACTTTTTGTCGGGAATCGCCGATCTTCAATCCCATCAGCGATTCGGGTCCTGAATTCGGGGACGGCGCGGGCTGCGGCCAGAGCAACCGGGCCGCTACCACCGCCGCTCCCGCCAACACCAGAAGGATCACGATTCCCAGGGTAAGCAGAAGTCGCGTCCTTTTCGCCTTCTTCGCGCCCGACGGCGGCAGCGTCTTGGTCGTCGCCAACTCCGGGGTGATGGTTGATTGGCCGCCGCTGTGGCGGGACTTCGCCAGCTTCTCCAGCGCGCCGGGCGGCAGCAGCAGCACGCCGCTCGCCTTGCCCAGCTCCTGCAACCGCAGGTAGACCTCCAACGGACCTTCCGGCCTCTCCGCCGGATTCGGCTTCAGACACTGATCGAGCAGCTCCTGCATTTCCCGAGTCGCCTCGGGGCATAGCTCGCACAGCTTCTTGCCGCTGATGTAAGGCAGCTGGCCGGTGATCGCCTCGTGAATCACCACGGCCGCGCTGTAGAGGTCTGTTCGACCGTCCACCGGCTGGCCCGCAAGCTGTTCCGGCGACATGTAGCGCGGCGTCCCCAGCACGGCGCCGGGACTGGTCAGCGTCTCGCCGCGGCCCGGGTCGTCGCGCCGGAAGATGCGGGCGATGCCGAAGTCCAGAACGCGAAGATGCAGGCGGACGCCGCTTTGGTTGAGCAGGAAAATGTTGTCGGGCTTGATGTCGCGGTGGACGATGTTCTTGTCATGGGCGTGGATCAGCGCCAGCAGAAGCTGCGCCCCGAGCTGCAAGCCGGCCTTGTACGGCAGCGGTCCCTTGCTGTGCAGCCGTTCCCGCAACGACTCCCCTTTGAGATATTCCATCACCAAATAGGGGCCGTATTGCGGGTCGATGCCGTAGTCGTGGACGACGACGATGTGGGGATCGGCGAGCTGGCTGGCGATGCGGGCCTCGCGCTGGAAGCGGGCGTCGAATTCCTCTTCCTGGCGCAGCTCCTGGTTGATGAGCTTGACGGCCACATCGCGTTCCAGGGTGATATCGACGGCCCGATAGACCTTGGCCATGCCCCCGCCGCCGCGCTTTTCCTCCAGCCGATAGCGGCCTCCGACCACGATGGGCAGCGCCAGCTCCGCCGACCGGGGCCGGGCGCCCGACGGCGTTGGGACCGTTGCCTGGGCGGAGGTTTCGGTCAGCGGCGTCCCGTCGTGCGGGCAAAAGCGCACGCCGGCGTCGAGCATCTGCTTGCAAGTCGGACACTGAATCACAGGTCGCCCTCATGCTCGGAAGGATGAAGGATGAAGGATGAATCCGCTTGCTTCATCCTCCATCCTTCATCCTTCATCCTTTTCTTTCATGGCCGCCAGAAGTCGTCGAACAACCCCGCCTCCTGTACTTCGACGGCAAGGGGGTCTTTCTTGTCGCCCTTTAGCTTCAGCAGCGCATAATCTCCTAAACGCGGGTACAGCAGAGCGTTCGTGCCCTTGAAGTCCTCTGCGTGGAATGTGTGGCCGGAATTCACCACAACGTAACGGTCCGGCGCGAACGGACTCGGATAGATCAGCACCGGAACGCTGTCCGCGGCGGCGTGTCCCTTGCCGTGCCAGGTCACCTTGTCTTTCGTCCACTGCAAAGGCAGTGCCGGCAACGCCTGCTCCAGAAAGCGGTTCGATCCCGGATCGCCGAACAGGATTAGGTTGTGCGTCGCGATGTCGGCCGGCTTCACCTCGTCATCGTACTTTACCGGCAGGTCGCCGCGCAGGTATTTCGACCATTCGTCCTTGAACCGCTGCAAATCGGCCTCGGCGTACTGCTGCACCGCCTCGTTCCACGGCGTCCCGCGGCCCATCACGCAAAGGAAGCTGCTTGTGAAGGCGTCGTCGATCGGTCCTTGCAGGCCCGTCACCTTCTGCGGCCGGCGCAGCCGATCCGTAAACAGCCGCTCCGGCAGCGCCTCCGCCCATTTGCCGTCGCGTTTCTCCAGATAAAGTTGCAGCTCGCTGTCCGCCGATTGATAGGGCGTGACCTGCAAGCTCTGGCCGTCGATGGCGACGGTTTTCGGCTCCCGGAGGGCGTCATGCGGTACGCCGAGATGCAAGGCGCGGACGTTCTCCGTCTTGACGGCGACGCCCTTGTCGGTCCACGCCGCGTCCACCAAAGCCCGCTCGTAATGACGGTCAAGGCCGAGGATCTCCACCCAATCGCAGCCCGGGTATTTCAGCGTGTACGTAACGAAGTGAACATGGGGAGGGAAATCGGGCCGGCCCTTGGCGGTGTACTTTTCGTATTCCGTTTCGACTTTTTTCTGCTGTTCCGCTGGGAACTCGTGCTTGAGCCCCGGAGCGGTGAGCAGCGTCATGGGGATGCCGAGCGGCTTGATCTTCTCTTCGATATTGCGGGCCGCCTGGAGCTGCGGATCGTCGGCGCCGTCGTAGGCGACTACGGGAACGTCGGCGGCGTTTTCGGCGTAATCAACGGCGTCGTAAATGCTCAGGCAGGCTTCTTGATACGGAGGCAGCGGGTCGGGCAGGCCCTTGATGTAGCCGTGCGTAGCGGTGAAGCCGGCGCCCGGGCCGATGACGCACCACTCCGACGGCCGATGCAAACCGAGGTGCCACGTCCCCGCGCCTCCCATGGAGAAGCCGCGCAGGACAATACGGCTGCGATCGACGAGGTCGCCGCGCTTGTTCACCTGCTCGATGCCTACGAAATTCTCGACGGCCTCGCCGACGTCCGCTTCGCCGGCCCAGCGATAGGCGTTGTTGCCGCGGCCGTAAATGTCGATTTGAATCCGGTTTTGATCGGCGGGGGCGGCCTTGTCGCCGTTGTGCTGATGCAGGAACGCGGCCTCGGTCAGATCGTCGTTGCGGCCGTGCAGAACCACGTCGAGACGCCAGGGCGTCTTGTCCTTGCCGTAATCAGCCGGCAGCGTAACGGCGTAGGGCTGGATGGAGCCGTCCACCTGTGAGCGGTAGCCGCGAATCACCGGCCGTCCCGTCTCATAGAGCCACGGCTGCTCGCCGCGGGCCAACTGGCTGGCGCGGAGCAGACCATGGTCCAGCGCCTCGCGCACCACATCGGGCCCGGCGCCCTTCTGCGTAAACTCGTTGTGTTTCAGCACCCATTCGGCGGCCTTGTGGTAAATCGCGACGTCGGCCAGCACGGGATCGGGAACGCCTTGTCTGCGCAGATTTTCGATCTCTTTTTCGAGTTTTTGCGTCTGGGTCGCCAGGGCCTTCAGGGTATCGGCGTCCGGCGGCGGCGGAGGCGGCGGAGCGTCCGTGGGAGGGGCGGCGACGGCCAGCGCGGCCGCTAAACAGGCCGCTGGGAGGAGGAGGCGGAACGACTTCATGACGCACCGTTGAAATTCGAGGATCGAAGACGCTGCGCGAGGCGCGTCATTGACGATACTGCGTCAGCGCACGAGGGGCAAGGGTGTATTCGACCGCTCGCCGCTGAATGAAAGATGCCGCCGTCGAGCGGCCCGCGCTTGACGCGCCAGCGCAGATAGGTTACTCATCACAATATGCACAAGGCGCATCGCACTTTTCTGGTCGCACAGGTCTGGTTGACGGCGTTGCTGACGCTGGGTTCCGGCGTGCCGCAGGTGATGTGCGTGTGCCCGAACGGTCGCACCAAGCCATTCTGCATGAGCATCTTCCCCGGCCTGCAGGGTTGCTGTTGCAGCGACGGCGTCCCAGC
>DATKHW010000382.1:0-7894 GCA_035546275.1 Gemmataceae bacterium | reverse complement strand
CCCACCCCGCCGAGGACCGCATGGCCGACTTCACCTATGTCAATATCGCCAAGATGATCGATCATTCGTTGTTGCAGCCGACGCTGACCGACGACGACCTGGAGCTCGGCTGTCGGCTGGCCCGCGAGTACGACGTCGCTTCCGTTTGCATCAAGCCCTATGCGGTCCGGCGGGCGGCGGAGCTGCTGGCCGGCTCGACGGTCGCGGTCGGCACGACGATCGGCTTTCCGCACGGCAGTCACGTCACGGCCATCAAGGTCGCCGAGGCGGAGCGAGCTATGGCCGACGGCGCCCGCGAGCTGGACATGGTGGTGAATATCGGCAAGACGCTGAGCGGCGACTGGCGCTCTGTGGCCGACGACATCCACGCCGTCGTGGATGCGGCGCACGGCGGCAAAGCCCTGGTGAAAGTCATCTTCGAGAACTGCTTCCTCAACGACGCCCAGAAGGAGCAGCTTTGTCGCATTTGCAGCGAGGCCGGCGCGGACTTCGTGAAAACCTCCACCGGCTACGGCGACGGCGGCGCTACGGACGACGACCTGCGGCTGATGCGGCGCTGCTCGCCGCCGCCAGTGCAGGTGAAAGCGGCCGGCGGTGTGCGGACGTTCGATCGGCTGCTGGCGGTGCGGGCGCTCGGCGTGACGCGGGTCGGCGCCACGGCGACGAAAGCGATCCTGGATGAATGCAAAGCACGGCTCGCGGTCCTGGGGGTGCGATGATGACGCGGTTTTTCTGGGCCGTTTTGACGGCGTTGTTCGCGGCGGCGGCCGCATTGGCCGGGGATTGGCCGGGATGGCGCGGGCCGACCGGAATGGGTTATAGCGAGGAAAAAGACCTTCCATTAACCTGGGGCGGCAAGGACGGCGAGAACATTCTCTGGAAGCAGCGCCTTCCTGGCGCCGACGGCAAGGCCCGGCTCGACAACAACCAGTCCAGTCCCATTGTGCAGGGCGGCCGCGTCTTCGTCACCGTGAGCTACTGGCCGGCCGGCGTGGACGCGAAGGAATATCCGGAGCATCACGTCGCTTGTTACAAGGCCGACGACGGCACGGCGCTATGGGACGTGACGGTCGAGCCGGGGCCGTGGAAGCTCTCCGACCTGCGCGGCGGCTACACGGCGCCGACGCCGGCCGCCGACGCCGACCGCGTCTATGTCGTCTTCGGCTCGTCCGTCATCGCCGCGCTCGACCACGACGGCAAGCCGGTTTGGCGCAAGGAAATCACCCCCTACGATTTCGACGTGGCCGTGGGGTGCAGCCCCGTGCTGTACGGCGACGTGGTGCTGCTGCAGTGCGACCAGAACGAGAAGCACTCCCGCCTGCTGGCCTTCGATCGGAAAACCGGCGATCTTAAATGGGAAAAAGCGCGGCCGGAACATGGCTTTGCGCATGGCACGCCGACGCTGGCCGACGTCAAAGGCAAAACGGAGTTGCTGGTCGCCGCTTCCGGCGCCTTGCAAGGCCTCGATCCGAACGACGGCTCGGTCCTGTGGACCTGCCAGGCGGCCGGCGACACCGTGTCGCCCGTTTATGCGAACAGCGTAGCCTACATCGACAGCGGCCGCGGCGGTCCGGGCTTCGCGGTTGATCCCACGGGAATGGGCGATGTCTCCAAGACCCATCTGAAATGGAAGCTGGACGTCGTGCCGGAAGGGTTCGGATCGCCCATCGCGGCCGCCGGCCTGCTCTACCGCCTGCTGAATTCCGGCTACCTGTCCTGCCGCCGGCTGGACGACGGCGGCGAGGTCTACTCCAAGCAGCTGTCTGGAGTCACGGGGCCGTGCAGCCCGGTGCTGACCGTCGACGGCCGTATCTATTGCGCCAGCGCCGGCAAGAGCTTCGTTCTGCGGGCCGGACCGAAGCCGGATATCCTGGCCGTGAACGACCTGGGCGACGCCAGCCAGGCATCGCCCGCCGTCGCCGACGGCCGCCTCTACCTCAAAGGGCGACAATACCTCTATTGCATCGGCAAGAAGTGAGCGACATCCCAAGGAGAAGATCATGCGGGCGACGAAGCTATGGGCGGCGGTGCTGGCGCTGGGGCTTGCGGCAGCCGCGCGAGCCGGCGACTGGCAGACGATCCCGCTGGACCAGGTGACGAAGGACAAGCCGGGCTTCGGCGGCCTGTCCGGCGTGGTCGTGGACCGCGACACTGGCGACGTTTATGTCTGCGTCAGCGACATCGGCGTTTTCCGTTCGGATGACAAGGGCAAGACGTGGAAACGGTTGGCGTTTTTTTCAGACAAGGGCCGCACGGAGCAACCCGGCTGCATGCTGATTGACCCGAGGGGCGGCGCCGGCCGCCTCCTCCTCGCCCGAGTGTACGGCGGCGCCGTAGAGATGGTAAACATGGCCCACACGAGCGACCGTATCACGGTCGACGGCAAGTCCAGCCACGTTGATTGGTGCGCGATTGACTGGACCGATGCCAAACCGAATCTCATCCTGGCCCTCAAGCACGAGTCCGGCGGGACGCTGATCGTCTCGCGCGACGGCGGCAAGACGTTCGACGAGATCGGCAAGGGCTACGGCCCCGCGTACATTTTTGATAAAGATACGGCGGTGGTCGCCGAGGCGAAGACGAAGGACAAACTCAAACCCGGCCTGCTGCGAACCACCGACGGCGCCAAGACTTTTCAGCCGTGCGGCGACTACGCGGCGACGGCCCTGCCGAAGTTCCGCGACGGCGCCCTCTACTGGCTGACGGACGGCGGCCTGATCCGCACGACTGACGCCGGCAAAACGTGGGAAAAGCTCGGCGACGTGAAGGACGCCCGTTACGGCCCCATCTTCGGCAAGGACGCGAAGCAAATGTTCGTGCTGACCGGCGCCGGCGTGGTGGAAAGCTCCGACGGCGGCGCGACGTGGTCAAAGCCGGTCGCGCCGCCGCCGGAACTCAAGGGCGTGTCGCCGCTGACGTGGATCGAGTACGATCCGGTGAACGACGTCGTGTATATCATGAAGATGGGAAGCGATCTGTATTGGATGGAGCACGGCAAGAAGTAGGGGCGCCGGCCGGCGGAGGAAATCATGCCTTTACTGGACCATTTTCATCCGCCGTTGTATCCGCAGCGCGCCTGGGAGTCATTCCACTCGCGCTGGGCCAACTCCATCGCGGACGAGCTGCATCGGGTTCTGCCGGATCGCTATTTCGCCGAGGTCCACATCCACCTGGGCGGCCAGGTCGAGGCCGACGTGGCGGAATTCGATCGTGCCGCCGCCGAGACGGGGAACGGCGCCGCAGGCGGCGTGGCCGTGCAGACCTGGGCGCCGCCGGCTGCTGTGATGACGATGCCCGCGGCGTTCCCCGACGACATGGAAGTTCAGGTCCGCGACCAGACCGACGACGCCCGCCTGGTGGCCGTCGTCGAACTGGTCAGCCCGCGCAACAAGGACCGCGACGACAGCCGCCCGGCCTTCGCGGCCAAATGCGCCGCCTATCTTCAGCGGGGCGTCGGCCTCGTCGTCATCGACGTCGTGACCAGTCGGCAATCGAACTTGCATAATGAGATGATTCGGATGATGAATTGGGGTGATACTTTTCTCCTGCCTGCGGACGCTCTGCTGTACGCTGCGGCCTACCGGCCGGTGCGGCGGCAAAACGTCAACCAGATCGACGTATGGCCGTCCGCCCTGACGTTGGGTCAGGCGCTGCCCCAGCTCCCGCTGGCCTTGCGCGGCGGCCCTGCCGTACCGCTGAAGCTTGAAGCATCGTACGCCGACGCCTGCCAGCGCAGCCGGATTTGACAGCCGTTCTGCCGCTTCACTTACTTCTCAATCACCCAAACATTGCGGAAATACACCGGATTGCCGTGGTCCTGCAAGTTGATGGGACCGGGCGTGTCCGCTTCCTTGTCGCCGTAGCCGGTTTTGGTCGGCACGTCCTGATGGTCGTGAACCTTGACGCCGTTATGGATCACGGTGACGACGGCGTCGGCGGTCTTCTTGCCGTCGGCGTCGTAGCGGGCGGCCTGGAAGTCGATGTCGTAGGTCTGCCACGACAGGGCCGGATAGCACATGTTGACTGCCGGCGGCGTCTGTTCGTAGACGGCGCCGCATTCGCTCTTGTCGCCGGCCAGGCCGAAGCTGTCGAGAACCTGGATCTCGTAACGCCGTTGGAGATAGACGCCGCTGTTGCCGCGCTCCTGGCCGTGCGCCTTCGGCCTGAACGGCAGGCGGAACTCGACGTGCAGGACGAAATCGCGGAAGGTCCGCTTGGTCGTGGCGCCCTGGCCGAGCAGCATGTCCTCGACGATTTTGCCGTTTTTCCACTCGTCCACGTTCGTGCCGTCGAACAGGACGCGGGCGCCGTCGGGCGGCTTGGCCCCTTCCCGGGGGCTTTTGCGGAGCACGTGCGTCAGGTGAAACTCGACGCCGTCGTCGCGCGTCCCGGTCAGCTTGCCGTCGGCGATTTCGCCCTTCCAGCCGGCGCCGTCGAACGTGGTTTTGCCGTCGGCGGTGTGGGCGGCGGCCTTGACTTTTCTTTTGCCGTCCCAGCCGTCGCCGGGCAGGCCGCCGGCCAGGAAATAGGCGGTGAATTTGCCGTCGCCCTCGGCCACGATCTGGGCGGCCAGCTTGTCGCCGCCCAGCTTGGCGGCGGTCTCGCCGACGTACTCGCCCTGGACGGCGAAATCGGGCCCGGCCTTGTCGGCGTCGAGGTACACCTCGGCGGGCGGCTTCGGGGCGGCAAAGACGATTGTGGCCGTGAGCAGCAGGGGGAGGCAGCGTTTCATCGGGATGTCTCGCGGGTAGAGGCGGTCGTTGGACCACTTGGAGAGGGTATATCCGACGGCGACGGCGTTGTAAATGACCGCTTGGAATTACGCCTTCTTCTTCGTCTCCTCCAGCGCCATCCGGATGCGCCGCACGTCCTCGAACGCCTCCGCCGCACCAAGAGCTGCGATTAGATTACGCTGTCGCCGCGGCCCTCGCTTCTTTTGCTTTGCATGTCCGCCCCTTTGTCCGCATAATGAAACCATCTCTCCCGCTGCCGCTCCTTCCCGGAAAGGATGTTTTCCATGCGCCGCTTGTCCGTCCTTGTGCTATCCATCATCTCCTGTTTGCCGGCCGTAGCGGCTCAGGGCGCCGCGCCCACGCCGCCCGACTTCCAGCCCGACGCCCGCGCGGTGCAGCGCTACGGCCCCGCCTATCGCTATCCGCAATCGGGTTGGATCGTCCTGCACATCGAAGGCGAGCCGTATGAGCGCGGCGTGCAGCACGGCCGGCTGCTGGCGCCGGAAATCGCGGCCCAAGTGCGCTGCCTGGCGGAGCGGCAAAGTCCCAAATCCCCGGCCGACGGCTGGAAGCAGACGCGCACCCTCGTCAACTCGCTCTTCCTCCGCCGCTACGACAAGGAGTACCTGGAAGAGATGAAGGGCATCGCCGACGGCGCCGCCGCAGCCGGCGCCCGCTTCGACGATCGGCCCATCGACCTGGTCGATATCGTCGGCATCAACGCCTGGGCCGAACTGATGACCCTCGACGACGGCCTCGACGCCGAACCGACCGGCCTGGAGTGTCTGCGCTGCCAGGAACCGGGGGCGAACCCGCCTGGCTCGCCGGCGGCCCATCCGCCGAAGCCGGAACGCTGCAGCTCCTTCGCCGCCGTCGGCCCGGCCACCGCCGATGGAAAAATCGTCTTCGGCCATATCACCATGTACAACCTCTACGAAAGCAGCTTTTTCAACGTCTGGCTCGACGTGAAAAACGCCAAGGGCCATCGCGTTTTGATGCAAAGCTACCCCGGCGGCATCCAGAGCGGCCTCGACTATTACCTCAACGACGCCGGCATCCTCTGCGCCGAAACGACCATCGCCCAGACGCGCTTCGACCCCGCCGGCCTGGCCGAGGCGTCGCGCATCCGCAAGGCGCTGCAGTACGCCGACACCATTGACAAGGCGGTGGAAGTCCTCAAGGAGCAGAACAACGGCCTTTACACCAACGAGTGGATGCTGGCGGATGTGAAGACGAACGAAATCGCCATGTTTGAGCTGGGCACCAAGAAAAGCAAGCTGTACCGAAGCTCGAAGAATGAATGGTACGGCGGGACCGAAGGGTTCTACTGGGGCTGCAACAACACCAAGGACCTCGAAGTGCGGCTGGAGACGATCGACGACCCGGCGGTCGGCCGGCCGGGCAATCCGGTGTTCCATCCGTCAGATCGCGATCGCAAATGGCTGGAATTGTACGACAAGTACAAGGGCAAGATCGACGCCGACTTCGGCAAGCTGGCCTTCACGACGCCGCCGATCGCCGCGTTCCACTCGGTGGATGCGAAGTTCACCACGTCGGACATGGCCAAGGAGCTGAAAACGTGGGCGCTGTTCGGGCCGCCGCTGGGCCGGACCTGGAAGCCGACGGAGGAGGAACAGAAGAAGTTTCCGGAGATCGAACCCTTGGTCGGCAATCCGTGGGTGGTGCTGAATGCCAATCCGCCGCCGGGGGCTAACGCCCCCGGCTCGCCCATCGCCGTCGATCTGCACGACCCGGCGACGGATACGCTGTCGGCCGACCCGCCCAAGCCGTGGAGGGCGCCGGAAACCGACGCCGCCTGGCATGGGACGCTGCTACCCAAAACCGACGCCGACGACTGGCTGGCGTCGGGATTCCATGATTACGAGCGGATCGTGGCGCTCGAGAACGCGTTCCGCAAACGGGCCACGACCAAGGGCGGGCCGGCGGCCGTCCCTGGCTTCGCGCTTTTGCCGTACATCGACCAGCAACAGGTTTACGCGGTGATAAATGACATGAGTCCGGAGGACCGCGATGCGCTCGCCGTCGCGCTCTACGCGTACCGGGCCGAGTACAACCTTGGCGCCCGGGCGCACCCGGAGGCGACGCTGAACGACACGCGCTCGGACGTGCGGCAGGACGACTGGTATCGCGTGGCGTCCGGCAAGGGGGTGCTGCTGCTGAACGACGTGCGCAACTATGATGGGTCGCTGAAGTTCGGCGAGCTGATGGAGCGATTCGGCGCCGAACACGGCGGCAAGCCGACGGCCGTGGCCGACTTGGCCAAGATGCTGCGCGAGTCGTCCGGCCTGGACACGGCGGCGGACCGCGACCTCCTGGAGTGGTGGACGACGCAGCCGGGATTGCCGCGTTACAAGCTCGGCAAAGTGTCCGTCAAGAAGGCGGACAAAGGCTACAACCTGGAGATTGGACTCCACGTCGAGGGCTGCGCCTGCGAACGGGCGGTTGACGTGGTCGTCGAGACGGAGAAAGGCGAGGTGGTCCGGCGCGCGAAGGCGTCGGCCGCGGCGGACGCCAAGGTCCGCATCGAGGTGAACGACAAGCCGCTGCGCGTCGTCGTGGACAAGTACAACCTGGCGTCCAAAGCGAACGGCGGCGCCTTCACCACGGTGACGTTCAAAGAGGAGCCGGAGAACACGATGATCGTTTACGGCACGGCCGATGAGGCGAACGTCAACCGCGAGGCGGCGGAGGCGCTGCAGCAGGCGATCCGGGCGAATCACTGCAATATCACCGTGCCAATCAGGACCGACCGCGAAGTCACGGACGACGACTTGAAGACGCACCATCTCCTGGTGATCGGACGCCCCGGCAGCAACACGCTCACGGCGAAGGTCGCCTCGGATTTGCCGATTTCCTTCGGCCAGCAGTCGTTCGAGGTCCGCGGCGAGTGGTACGCTCACGCCGACAGCGCGGTGATCGCCGCGGCGGAGAATCCACTGAACCGGCGCTTTTCGCTGGTGGTGATTGCGGGCTTGAACGCCGCCTCGACGCTGCGGACGGCGCCGAAACTACTCGACTTGACTGCGGCGGAGGTGGTGGTGCTGCCGCACGGCAAGCCGGCGCGAGCGCTGACGGTCCCGGCGAAAGACCTCATCGCGGACCTGCACGCGGTCCATGACGGCAAGTAATCGTAGGGTGGG
>DATKHW010000381.1:0-8789 GCA_035546275.1 Gemmataceae bacterium | reverse complement strand
CCGCTGCTTGGATGGGAAGGCCGGCGGCTCGGCGTCATCCAGCTGGATTGTCTGCGGCCGGGGCAAGCGTTTCGGCCCGACGACCTGGAATTGCTGACGGCGGTCTGTCTGCAAGCGTCCATCGTGGTGGAGAACGCGGCGCTGCACGTCGAACAGCTGCGGGAGGCCCGGCTCAAGCAGGAATTGCAGACGGCCCGGGAGATTCAGCAGGCGTTTCTGCCGGCCGAGTTCGAACCGCTCGGCGCCGAGGGGCCGGACCTTTATGCCTGCGTTCACCCGGCCCGCGAAATGTCCGGCGACCTGTACGACTTCTTCCCGCTGCCCGACGGCCGACTTGCCTTTTTCCTGGGCGACGTATCCGGCAAGGGGATGCCGGCGGCCCTGTTCATGATCGCGGTGCGGACGCTCATTCGCCACCTGGCGCCGGCGGCGACCAGCCCGGCCGACCTGCTCAAACGGCTCAACACCGCCCTGGTCGCCAACAACCCCACGAACCTGTACGTGACGATGGCCCACGGCGTCTACGATCCGCGCGACGGCCGCACGGTGATTGCGACCGGCGGCCATCCCAAGCCGCTGCACCGCCGCGCCGACGGTCAGGTTGCGCCGCTGCCGACGCCGCCGAGTCTGATGATCGGCTGCGCCCCCGTCGAGCCGGTGTACGCCGACGTGACGCTCACGCTGCAACCCGGCGAGACGCTGATCCTCTATTCCGACGGCTACACGGAGGCGTTTTGCCAAGACCGGACGCAGATGTTCGGCATGGAGGGCCTATCGGAAGCCGTCGGCGGTCCGCGGACGCAGCTGTCGCTGCAGCGGTGCGCCGAGGAGACGGCCGCCGCGGTGGCGCGCTTCACCGGAGGCGGCGACTTGCAGGATGACCAAACGCTGCTTTTGCTGCGTCGGCGCTGAAGCGACTCTCAAATCTCGACGCGCTCGCCGATCCCCGACATGGCCCGATCCAGCCGCTCCTCCGCCTGCCGCAGCACCTTCTTGACGGTCGATTCCTCCGATTGGAACGGAGCCAGGCCGAAGCACGCCCGCACCGGCGGCAACAGCGTCTCCTCCAACGCCGGCGGCTCCTCCAGCACCGATTGCAAGCGCCGGCACGCCCCCACGGCCCCGGTCGTCGTCGTTCCCGGCAGCAGCAGCATGAAACCGTGCGGTCCATATTGCCCCGCCACGTCGCTGCGCCGCTTGGCCTGCGACACGCGGGCCGCCGTCCACGTCGCCATGTGATCCGCCTCGGTCGGCGACAGCTGTTCGCGGCGGGCGCCCTGCACTTCTCCCAGCACGACCGCGAAGTCGCCGCCGTGCCGCCGCGCCCGCGCCGCCTCCTCGTCAAGCCGTTCCAGCATGTGCCGCTGACTGTACCAGCCGAAGCGTCCCTCGGCCGGCGCCGCCTCCCACAGCAAGCTGACGAGCCGGCTCACCTGCCGCCGGCAGTCGGCCAATGTCTCGCCGGCGATGCGAGCTTTGCGCCGCAGGTCGCCGAGATGGGCGGCCGTCTGCAACGTCGCGGCCAGCAGCTGCGGACAGCTGAGGGCCAGGTCGCGCGGCAGCCAGTGATCCGCCCCATGTTCGAGGGCGTCAACCACCAAACCCGGCGTCCCATCGGCCAGAAATAAGATCGGCGTTCGGTCCGGTCCGGCCAGCCAGGCCAGCGCGTCCGGGTCCGCATGGCGGTACAGCTCGGAATCGAGGACCACCACGTCGCACGGCGCCATCTGCAGCATGAAGCGGGCGCGTTCGACGCCGTCGGCCGCGACGGCCTCCCAGGCCGGGAACAAGCCGGCGTCGAACTGGGAGCGGAGGGCGTCGCGTTCCGGTCCACGGCCCGCGATCAGCACACGCCGGCGTTCGAGGAGGACGGGCAGGCCCACGGGGGTTCCCTCGGTCGCGGAGAGATTCGGTCCATCCACTGTAACGAGCGCATCCGGAGAAACGAGGCCGTCTGCCCATTCCCCGCAGGAATATCAGATTGCCGAGATGACAGAATTGCTAGGAGCGATTCCTGCGGCAGAAAAGGCGCTTTCGATGCGGCGCGAACAATCGGAAGGACGGACGAGTCGTTTCGCCGATGGCGCGGCTGCGGCCTTGCACGCGACGCCGCCTATCTGATTCCGCGCTGCCGGCGATCCCGACCGCAATCCGCGCGTCCCTGCGACTCGTCTCTACAGTGTCACCTGAGGCCCAGATTCTTGTCTTGGGTTCCCATTGCGAAAGGACCACCCATGCGCCGTACTCTGCTGCTCGCCGCCGCCGTGAGCCTTGCCGCCGTCGCCGGGCTAACCGCCTATCTGACTCGTTCGCTCGCCGACCCGCCCAAGCCTGCCGCCGGGGCGCCGAAGCCGCCCGCTGTGGTCGCTTCCGGTCAGGCGGCGGCCGCCCCGCAGTCCGAGACGGCGGTTCAGCTGCCGATCGGTCAGGTGGTGTTGTTTTCCAGCGGCGTGGGCTATTTCCAGCGCGAAGGCGTCATCGACGGCGACGCCCGCGTCGATCTGTCCTTCCCCGTCTCCGATATCAACGATCTGATTAAGTCGATGGTGCTGCGCGACCTCGACGGCGGACACGTCTCCGCCGTCGGTTACGACAGCAACGCACCCGTCGAAAAGACGCTGCAGAGCTTCGCGGTGAACCTGTCGGCCAATCCGACCTTCGGCCAGATTCTCAACCAAGCCCGCGGCGAAAAGGTGGAAGTCGTCTTGCAGCAGGCCAACGCCGCTCAGCCAGGGACCATGACCGGCAGCATTATGGGCGTCGAGGCCAAGCAGGAAGCCGTCGGCAAGGACATCGTCAACGTCGAGCAGCTCAACATGTGGTGCGCCGACGGCATGAGAAGCGTTAAGCTATCGGAGCTGCAGCGGGTGCGCTTCCTCAATCCAATCATGGACAACGAAGTGCGGAAGGCGCTGGAGACGCTGACGCTGTCGCACGACACGCAGAAGAAGGCGGTGAGCCTGAACTTTGTGGGCGAGGGCAAGCGGAACGTGCGCGTCGGTTATGTGATCGAGAACCCGATCTGGAAGACAAGCTATCGGCTGGTGCTGGGCAAGGAGAAGGAGGACAAGCCCTTCCTGCAAGGTTGGGCCGTCGTCGAGAACGCGACGGACGAGGATTGGAAAGACGTGCGCATGGCATTGGTCAGCGGCCGGCCCATCTCCTTCCAAATGGATCTGTATACGCCGCTCTATGTGCCGCGGCCGATGGTCGTCCCCGAGCTGTTCGCGTCGCTGCGCCCTGTCGCCTACAATGGCAACCTCCATCAACCCCTTGGCGAGGCAACGGCGGCTCCGGCGGCTTCGCCGGCGCCTGTCGTGGCATTGGAGGCGGCGCCGGCCAAAGACGCCTACCTCAACCTCAGGGACACGGCCGACGAGGCCAAAAGTGGTCGAGCGCAGCAAATCGAAGGCGGGCTGGCCCAAAGGATGAATCTCGGCGGCGCCGGCGTCTCGACGATGGCGACGGCGACCAAGCTGGGCGATTTCTTCCAGTACGCGATCGACAAGCCGGTCACGCTGCCGCGCCAGAAGTCGGCTCTCCTGCCCATCGTCAACAAGGACGTGGAAGGAACGCGCTGCAGCATTTACAACGAACGCACCCAGGCCAAATTTCCCCTGCTGGGTCTGAAATTCAAGAACACAAGCGGCCTGCATTTGATGCAAGGCCCCATCACGGTCTTTGAAGGCTCCAACTACGCTGGAGACGCCCGAATCCTGGATGTGGAACCGAATGAGGAACGGCTCATTTCCTATGCCGTGGACCTTGGTACGGAAGTCAACCCGGTTCCGTCTTCGGACAACGGGCGGCTCGTACAAGTGAAGATCGCCAAGGGCATTCTGCACAGCCAGACCAAGGTGCGCGAGACCAAGACCTACACCATCGTCAACCGCAACGACCAGGAACGCCTGGTGCTGCTCGAGCATCCCGTTCGCAACGAGTTCCATCTCACCGACGACACCAGCAAGCCCGCCGAGACGGCTTCCGACGTCTATCGCTTCGAGGTGAAGGTCCCGGCCGGCAAGACGGCGACGCAGGTCGTCACCGAGGAACGGATCGTCAACGAGCAGGTGCAGCTGACCAACAGCAACGACGACCAAATGCGCTTCTTTATCAACACCACCATCAGCAGCCCCAAGGTCAAGGATGGGTTGAAGCAGGCGTTGGATTTGCGGCATACCTTGGCCCTGACGCAGCAGGCCATCGCCGACAAGCAGCGTGAGCTGAAGGACATCACCGACGATCAGGTGCGGCTGCGCGCCAACCTCAAGGAGATGCCGCCGACGGCGGCCGCTTACAAGCGCTACCTGGACAAGTTCGACGCGCAGGAGACGCAGATCGAGAAGCTGCAAGAAGACATCAAGAAGATGCAGGGCACCGAAAGCCAGCAGCGCAAGGACTTTGAAGACTTCCTCAACACGTTCTCGGCGGATTGAACGAGGCACTGATGCCACGAAACGGCCCGCCGATCCCATCGAGGATTGGCGGGCCGTTCACCGGTTGCATAAAAAGCCCCGCTTGCCCTGGTCGGCGGCGATTCTTAAGCAATCCGGATCAGCCGTGTTCCTCCCGCTCCTCGTCGTCTCGACAGTAATCATCGGCGGCGCCGTTCCAGCCTTCCAGCGTGGAAATGAACGGAGCGGCTGCATGCGCGGATTCTAGGTGAGGGTTTTTGGGCGCGGATCCATACGAAGACATGCAAGATCGCCAAAATGACCCCGAGGGGATTCGAACCCCTGTCGCAGCCGTGAAAGGGCTGTGTCCTGGGCCTCTAGACGACGGGGCCACGCCGCCCGGACGGCGGCATTAGGATGATAGGGGGCATGCCCAGGGGCGTCAAGTTGAGGGCCGGTGGTCAGGATTTGCCCAATAAAAGATCAACGACCCAGCAGCCGCGGACATGCTCCCCGCCGGAGCGGCAATGGGCGAGGATGTCGGCGTCGGTGCAGCCGGCGTCTTCGAGGGCGTCGGCGAGGAGGGGCAGGCGGTCGAAGGCGCGATCGTCGTAGATGAGCTGGGCCATTTTCGGGATGGCGCCGTCCTTCCAGGTGAGCCAGGACCGCCTGATTGCAGTGGACGTGAACGGGTTGCTGACGACATCCTGTAGCAATTTGCACAGCAACCTGCGCTCTTGTGCCTCCGCCGCGCGATAGACGCTAGCCGGATGGCCGTCACCCATGGCTCCGGCAGCGTTGACCTCCGCAATATTTACTGTTCCAAGGGCGGGAAAGTACGCGTCTTCCTCCGCCAAATCAAGATCGTAGCAACGAACATGGGCGTCCGCGTGTTCCACCCGAGGCGCGTTACCATCAGCGATTTGTTCTCCTATATCTACCGCTGCTTGGTCGTGTCCGAGGTCGAGGCAATGCCGGAAGCGTCTACAGCCGGCGCAGGCGAAAAGCCGCAACTTGCGATCGCTGGCCCTGCCGTGCAAGAAATCCAACAATGCCGTTGGATCCGAACATGTCATCCATTCTGCCTCGTTCATGCGGCTCTCTCGCTTAATGCGATATCTCCAACACCCACTGTACATCGCCCTCCGGAATGTCCTCGACCAGCCCCGCCTCCCCCAGACGCCGCGGCAGCACGAAGCGCAGCCGGCCGGCCGACGCCTTCTTGTCGTTGCGCATCACGCCGATCAATTCGTCCACCGGCCAGTCGCGCGGCGCCGTGGGCAGGCCGAACGCCTCCAGTAGACGGCGCTGACGCTCCGCCAGCGTGCGGTCGATCAGCCCGCGCCGCTCGGCCAGGCCGGCCGCGCACATCATGCCGGCCGACACCGCCTCGCCGTGCAGCCAGGCGCCGTAGCCGCCCACCGTCTCGAAGGCGTGGGCGAACGTGTGGCCGTAGTTCAGCACCGCCCGCAGCCCCGTCGTCTCGCGCTCGTCGCGCTCCACCACGTCCGCCTTCAAACGACAACTGCGAGCGACGATGTGCCGCACCGCCTCCGGCTCGCGAGCCAGCACGGGGCCGACGTTCTCCTCCAGCCAGGCGAAGAAGTCGGCGTCGAGGATGACGCCGTACTTAACGACCTCGGCCAGTCCGCTGCGGTACTCGCGGTCGGGCAGCGTGGCGAGGACGGCCGTGTCGATCCAGACCCCGGCCGGCTGGTGGAAGGCGCCGATCAGGTTCTTGCCGCGGGCGTGGTTGACGCCGACCTTGCCGCCGACGCTGCTGTCCACCATCGCCAGCAGCGTGGTCGGGACCATCAAGAGCGGCAGCCCGCGGTTGTACGTGGCGGCCACGAACCCGGCCAGATCGCCGATGACGCCGCCGCCGACCGCGACGACCAGCGTGCGGCGGTCGGCCTGGATTTCGGCGAGGCCGTCGTAAAGGTGGGCCGCGGTGACGAGCGATTTCTGAGCCTCGCCGGACGGCAGAACGGACATCGCGGTGCGGAAGCCGGCTTCGGCGAGGGCTTCGGCCGCGGCGTCGGCATGGGAGCTGACGTGTTCGTCGCTGACGATAAAAGCGACGGCACCGCGGCAGCGCTCCCGCGCGAACGGCCCCACGCCGCGACGGTCATCGCTGACAATGTGGATGTCGTAACTGCGTTCGCCTAGGTTCACGCGGATGGTGGTCATGCGGTCGCCTCGACAGGGAGCGGATCAGGCCGGCGGCGCGGCCGGAGGCGGTTCACGGAGGCCGGCGGCGGTCAGGATCTGTTCGACCCAGGCGAGCTGATTCGGGTGCAGCGGCGGGGGCGGCGGCGGTTCCTGGTAGTGGACGCGCCGGCGGTACTGGCCGCTGTCATAAGCCCGATCCAGCACGGCCTTCAGATCAACGACGACCGGCCGGTCTTCCGGCAGCAGGGGGATGGATAGGATGGGCAGCCGCCCTTGCAGCTGGATTGGATAGAGGAAACACACATTCGGCCGATCCCACCGGTGGACGCAGGCGTGATAATCGAAGAACCCCGCGTCTCGGACGGCGGAACCCATCGGCACGACCGTTGTCGGGACGCCGGCGCGGAGCAGGTCGATCTCGACGAGATGGACGGGGCTCTGCAGCATTTCCTCCTGCTTTTGCAGGTAGAGGGTTCGGCCCTGGCCCGCCGTCTTGTTGGCCGGGCTTAACACCTCGATCGTGGTCACCAGACGTTCGCCGGGCTGGGCGCGGATTTCAAGGAAGGCTTGCCGCACCTCTTCGCGCTCAAACGGGATGACGATCGGTTCCGTCGCGACGGCCTCGGCGACGGCGACGCCGCCTCCAGCGCTCCCAGCTTGCGCGCCGCCGTTGAGGGATTCCGTTGGGCGCAGGACATTTACGTCCGGCTCGACTCGGCGTTGAGACACCTCGATCCACACCCGCGAGGCGATGCCCGTGAAATACGGCGTCGGCAGGACGGCATTTAAGAACTCACTGAGGTAGGTAATCAAACGGCCGTGCAAATCTGGGAACACGGCCGGATCTTCCAGATACGGATCCATTCCCGGAAACGGCGACGGCATGAAACGTCCTCCCTTTTTTCACCGCAGAGATCGCGGAGAGCACGGAGAGAAGCATCTTGTTTCCATTCTATTCCGTCTCTGCGCTCTCTGCGTTCTCCGCGGTGAATTCGCTCCGTCACTTCTTCGGCGGCGGCTTCTCCTCTTTCCGTGCTTCCAGGAACGCGATCACGTCCGCGAAATCCTGCAGCGTCATACCGTCGTTGAGGCCGTTCGGCATCGTGGACACCGGCGAGAAACGCCGTGCATCGATCTCCTTCTTCGGCGTCACGATCAGCTTGCCGTCCTTGTCCGCCAGGCTGACGGAGTCCGCTGTTTCGCCCTTGAACACTCCGGTAAGCGTGGTTCCCTGCTGCGTGTCGATGATGATGGTTTCGTAGCCCTGGGCGATCACCTTCGACGGCTCCAGCACCGAGGTCATCAGGTCCTCGCGCTTGTATTTCAGGGCGATGCCGGCCAGGTCGGGGCCGACCTGACCGCCCTCGCCGCTCACTGCGTGGCATTTGATACAGGCCAGGCCTTTCAGGTCGCGGAACAGCTTCTCGCCGTGCTGCGCGTCACCGGCGTTCTTGCGGACGAAGGCGCGGAACTCATCCAGGTTGAACTTTTTCGTCCCGCCTTTGAGGAACGCGTACTTGTCCGCTTCGCCCGAGACGGCCACGCTGAACTCCCACGGCCCCGCCGTGTTGCCGCACATTATCAGTAACTTGTTCGTTCCCTTGTCGAAATGTACGGCCACGTGATCCTGATCGAAGGCCCAGCCGCGGTCGCCCGTCGTCTCGTGGACCTTCTTGCCGTTGACCCAGATAGTGATGGTGTCGTCGCTGCCGACCAGCAGCTCGGCGTCGCGGTCCGTCGGCGAATCCACCTCGGCGTAGCCGTAAGCGACCACGTCGGAGCTCGGCGAGTAGAGACGGTCGAGATTCATCCGGCCGTGGTCCCTGGCGCTGGCCCGGTGCGTCGCCCACTTCACCGGCTTGTCGAAGCTGGTGTAGACCGCGTCGAACTTCTGCTCCGTCTCCGGGGCATAAGCCTTGCCGTCGCGCGGGAACGGGCCGATCAGCTTCCATTGCAGGATCGGCGTGTGCGCGGAGTAAATGGAGCGCAATTCGGGCAGCAGCTCCGGCTTGACCTCGTTTCCCTTGACGAGCTGCTCCAGGGCCGGCGCCGCCTCGTCGCGGATGGCGGTGATCGCCGTCTTTGAGGCCGTGCGCAGCTCGGCGTTCTTCGAGCCGAGGCCGGTCAGGTACGCCGACAGGGCGCGCACGTCCGGCGTCTGCGTCAGTGCCTGGACCGCATCGAATTCCGTGGCGGAGTCGCCGGCCGCTTTCACCAGGGCCG
>DATKHW010000380.1:0-2778 GCA_035546275.1 Gemmataceae bacterium | reverse complement strand
CCGGCGCCAAATCCGGAATCTCGTCGGGTGAAAATCCCTGTTTATTCGGTTCGCGGCTGGCGTTCACTTCCAGCAGCGCATCGACCGTCCGATTCGTGCGGCCCGCCTGCTCCTCTAGCGCCCACAGTAGCCGCAGGCTGTCCACGGAATGGATGCGAAAGGCGAACGGCAGCGCCCGCTCGATTTTGTTCCTTTGCAGATGGCCGATCAGGTGCCAGCGGGCGCCCGGCACCACTGCCGCCTTGCGCCACAACTCCTGCGGCCGGTTTTCACCCAAGTCGCGCACCCCCAGCTCGACCAACTCGGCTGCCGCTTCGACCGAGGCCGTCTTCGTTACCGCCACAAGCGTCACATCGCCGCGCGCCCGACCGGCGCGACGGCAGGCGGCGTGCAGCCGCTGCTCCACCGCCGCAAGGCGATCGGCCAACAGCGATCGAAGTTGTATGCGATCCAAGCTTGCCTTTCCTCCGCGCCGACGCGACCCGGCTCGCCGGGCGCCGCCGCCTGCTCTAAGATAGCCAGCCCGCTTGGGACAGTAAAGCCGCCCTGCCGCGTCGAAAAGGATGGTTTCATGGCCGATATCCGGGCCTTCCGCGCCTACCGCTACGACCTGGGCCGCGTCGGCGCCCTCAGCGACGTGGTCGCGCCGCCCTACGACGTGATCGATCCGCCGTTGCAGCAGTCGCTTTACGACCGCAGCCCCTACAACGTCATCCGCCTCATTCTCAACAAGGAAGAGGCGGGCGACGACGAACGCCGCAACCGTTACAGCCGGGCCGCCGGCTTCCTCCGCGACTGGATCGCCGACGACGTTCTGGTCCGCGATTCCGCCCAATCGCTGTACGTTTACTCGCAGGAATACGACGTCGAGGGGCGTCGCCACGTGCGCAGTGGGTTCCTGGCCCGCGTTCGTCTGGAGTCGTTCGGCGCCGGCCGCATCTATCCGCACGAGGAAACGCTCGCCGGGCCCAAGGCCGATCGGCTGCGGCTGTTCCAAGCCACGCAGATGAACCTCAGCCCCGTCTTCGGACTCTATCCAGACGCCGAGGGCGCCGTCATGCAGCGACTCGAAACGGCCGTGGGACGGTCGTTGCCGCTGCAAGCGACCGACCATCTCGGCGTCGTCAGCAAGCTGTGGCCGGTGTCAGACCAGGCGGCCGTCAGCGCCGTCGTCGGGGCGCTGGGGCCGAAGCCGGTCTTCATCGCCGATGGCCATCACCGTTATGAAACCGGTTTGCGATACCTCCAGGAGCGGCGCGACGCCGGCGAAGCGGACCCGGCGGCCGAGTTCATTCTCATGATGCTGGTCGGCATGAGCGATCCTGGTCTGCTGATTCTGCCGACGCATCGGATCGTCTCCGGCTTCCCCACGCTGAACGCCGATCGCCTGGCGTCGATTCTGAAAACGCATTTTCAGGTGGAACGAATTGGGGTCGGCGAGCAGGGGGCGCGCGGCGCCTGGGAGCAGATCGAGATGGGCGGGGGGCAGGACTTGCTCGGCTTTTGCACCACCGACGACGGCGTCTGGCAAACAGCACGGTTCCGGGCGCCGGAGGAAATGGCGCGCCTCGCTCCGGACCATAGCCCGGCCTGGCGCGGTCTGGCGGTGGCGGTGCTGCACGTCCTGGTGCTGGATCGGCTGCTGCCCGAACAGCTAGGCGGCAAGGCGGAGTGCCGCTACGTCCACCAGCTGCGCGAAGCGTCGGATGCAGCGGCGGCGCGGCAAGGCCGGTTGGTTGCGTTGGTCCCGCCGGCTGCGATGCAGTACGTCGAGGAGATCGCCGGCAATCTGGAGAAAATGCCGCCCAAATCGACGTATTTCTATCCCAAGTTGCTGAGCGGGCTGGTATTCAATCCGCTCAAGGGGAGCTAGGGCTGCCCTGCAAAGGAGTTACGTCCGCTGCCCGGCCGCCTGCGGCATCGATCCTGGGCCGGCTGTTACGTGAACTGTTACGTTGACGCACCGCGTCTTGCACGGCGTCGTCGATGTTGGCGTAGTAGTCCATCGTGGTCTTGATGTTCGCGTGCCGCATCAGCTTTTGCAGGGCGTGTGCCGAGACGCGGGCGGCGTAGTAGCAGCCGAAGCCGCGGCGCAAGCTCTTCATGGTCAGCCGCAGGCCGGCCTTGCGTGCCAGCTTCTGCACCAGCGTCGAGACGCCGTTGGCGGTCAGCCGCTCGCCGCGCTCGGAAGGGAAGTGGAAAACCCTTTTCACCGCGCGAGGCAGCCCCTCCAACGCCTCGCGCAGTTGCGCGTCTAGGGGGACCCATTGGTCCTCCACGGCCTTGACGAACGCGGCCGGGAAGACGATCCGGTCGCGGCCGAAGTCCACCCACGGGGCCTCTTCGGTTTCCTCCCATTCCAGCGCGTACGCCTCGGAGAGACGCATTCCTGCCAGCCAGCCGCATAGCAGGAAGACGCGGGTTTGCTTGTCCGGGGCCTTGTCCAGCAGCTTCTCGACCGATTCGCCGGCCACGAGCTGCGGCTTTTTCTTGGGCGGCTTCACGGCGGGGAAGCGCGGGCATTCGGGGATGAGCTTCTGACCCGCCGCCCACTGCAACGCTGTGTGGAGGAATTGCAGTCGCACCTTGATCGTGCTTTCCATCATGCTGACGCTTCCGAGGCGTCGGCCTGGTTCCTTACTTCGACTGAGGCCCTTGCTTGATCGGACCCAAGTTATTCCGTACAAAGCTCTTTCGGAGAACGGAATCCTCTGAAGGAGCCGCGGATGGAACGCCGCTTTGCCGCCCGCCGTGACCAACTCGTGGCCGACGCCGAGG
>DATKHW010000379.1:0-9361 GCA_035546275.1 Gemmataceae bacterium | reverse complement strand
CTCACCCCCGCCCCCTCTCCCCCGAAGCGGGGGAGAGGGGAGAAAGACGGCCTCTCTCCACCGATGCAGGCGCCGGTCGGCCGTGGTATAGTGTCCGCATTGCCCACGCCCTCCCGAGTGCGCGCCATGGACCACGAAGCGCCGACCCGCCGGCCGGATTCCGAAGCGGCGACACCCGCCCCGGCCCCTTCCGCTGACGCAACCCGGTCGGCGCCGGGGCCGGATGCGGCCGGCCGAACGCCGCCCGAAGTCGTCCCGGCGGAATTGCAAGACCACCCGCGCTACCGCGTCCTGGGATTGCTGGGGCAGGGCGGCATGGGGGCGGTCTACAAGGCCGAGCATCGCCACATGGGCCGGGTCGTCGCGCTGAAGGTCATCAACCCAGGGCTGGTGGGAAGCGAGGCGGCCGTCCAGCGCTTTCGCCAGGAAGTCCAGACCGCAGCCCGGCTGACGCATCCGAACATCGTCACGGCCTACGACGCCGACCATGCGGGCGGCCTCCATTTCCTCGTCATGGAGTTTTTGGATGGCGAAAGTCTGGATGAATACCTGCGCCGCAAGAATGTGCTGCCGGTCGCCGAGGCGTGCGACTATGCACGGCAGGCGGCCCTGGGCTTGCAGCACGCGCATGAGCTGGGCATGGTGCATCGGGACGTGAAACCGCATAACCTCATGCGCACGCCGGACGGCCGGGTGAAAATCCTCGACTTCGGCCTGGCCCGGCTGGCTCGTGCGGCGGAGGCGCCTGCCGACCCGGCCGCGCCGGCGCCGTCCGCCCAGCTGACCGCCGTGGGCGCCGTCATGGGCACCGCGGATTACATGGCCCCGGAGCAGGCGGGCGACGCGCGCTCCGCCGACATCCGCGCGGACATTTACAGCCTCGGCTGCACTCTCTACCAGCTGCTCGCCGGCCGCGTCCCCTTCCCCGGCGGCTCGGCGCTCGACAAGCTCCTGCTGCACGCGGCCGAGACGCCGGCGGACCTGACTCGGTTGCGCCCTGACATCCCGGCCGGCCTCGCCGCCGTCGTGCGGAAGATGACGGCGAAGGACCCGGCCTCCCGATACCAGACCCCGGCGGAGGTCGCCGCCGCGCTCGCCCCGTTCGCCGCGCCGCCGCGCACGGCCCGGCGGTTGGCGGTCGCAGTCGTGGTCGGCGTCGCGGCTCTGCTGGCGGTGGTCGCGCTCTGCCTATGGCTCGCCAAGCCGTCCTGGTTCGGCGCGGGCGGAAGCCAGCAGGCCCAGGCGCCGCCGCAACCCACCACGCCGAAGCCTATCGTCAATCCCCCCAAGCAACCGCGACCCCCGCGCGTGGAGCGCGTCCCGGTCAAGTATCGCGAAGCCATTAAGAAGGGCCTCGCCTACCTCGCCCGGACGCAGCAGCCCGACGGCCGCTGGGAAGCCGACAGCGGCCAGTATCCGACCAGCATGACGGCGCTGGCCGGCATGGCTTTGCTCATGGAGGGCAGCACCGACGGCGACGGCGATTACGCCGACTCCCTTCGCAAGGCCGTGGACTGGTTCCTGAAGGAGAGCCAGCCCAACGGCATCCTGGGCAATCCGAACAACAACAGCGAGAAAGACCGATACACGTTCGGCCACGGCTACGCCATGCTGTTCCTGGCCACGGTCTACGGCCAGGAAGAGGACGACGACCGCCGCCGCAAGCTGGAACGGCTTCTCACCAAGGCCGTGGAATTCACCAGCGAGGCCCAGACCAAGAACGGCGGCTGGGGCTACGTCCGCGCGGCGGACGGCGGCAATTTCGACGAAGGCGCCACCACGATCGTCCAGTTGCAAGGTCTGCGCGCCGCCCGCAACGCCGGCATCGTCGTGCCGAAAAAGCTTATTGACATCGACTATCTGCGCAAATGCACTGCTCCCGACGACGGCGTCATCTACACTCTCTCCGGCGGAGGAGGCGGCGCCGGCCGCCCGGCCCTCACCGCCGCCGCCCTCGCCTGCATGTACACCACCGGCGACGCCGACTCCGAGTCGGCCCGGAAGTGGCTTCAGTTTTGCCAGCGGACGCTGCCCGTCGAAAAGCCCGACCCGAAACTGGGCCATGACGAGTACATCCAGTACTACTACGCCCAGGCCCTCTACATCCTCGGCGACGACGGCTACGCGAAGCTCTTCCCCAGCTCGAAGCCGACCGAGCAGCTCGGCTGGTCGAAGTACCGCCAGGCGACGTTCGACGACCTCTTGTCGCGCCAGAGCGCCGACGGCGGTTGGCGCACGGGCAGCATCGGGCCGGTGTACTCGACGGCGTGTTATCTGACCATCCTGCAGCTCGATAATGAGGTGCTGCAGATTTATCGGCGGTGAGGAGATGGGACGGCGGGTGGCGGTCGATTGCTTTGGGGCACGAAAAGGGGGCCGAAAAGGTGTCAGGAACCTTTTCCTGCCCCTTCGCCAACGGCTCCGGTGAGGGCTCGGCGCGTCACGAAAAAGGTTCCTGACACCTTTTCCGTCCTCCTTTTCCGTCCCCTTTTCCGTCCCCGCCTTTCACGCCCTACGGGGGAGGCCGAAAAGGAGGCCGAAAAGGTGTCAGGAACCTTTTTCTGCCCCTTCGCCAACGGCTCCGGTGAGGGCTTGGCGCGTCACGAAAAAGGTTCCTGACACCTTTTCGGCCTCCTTTTCCGTCCTCTGAAACCGACTCCGATTTTGGGGGGCCATGCCGCGGGCCGGCATGGCGATTAACGCCGAGTTTCACCTTAATGAGGCCAATTCTCCCAGTTCCGCGCCATTTCCGCACTGGGACCACATCGCAGCGCTGCGGAGCAACCCGATTCGGGGAATAAACCCACTGGCCGCTCCGGTCTTCATGGAGGGAAGCCTGGGGGGCTTCGCCGCCACTCTCTATATATAGGGCGGCCGCATCCCCTTTACCAGGATCGGCGCCCACGGACGAACCCACGGAGAAAGGCAATGACGATCACCCTGCAGCGATGGACCCTGACGCTTCTGGCCGGTGTGATCGCGCTCGGCGCTTCGGCCCGGGCGCAGACAATGATGCGCCCGCCAAGCCGGTCCGCGACGCCCGCTGTCATGCCGCCCACACCGTTCAACCCCGCCTTCGGGACGGCGCCGGGCCTGGCCGTCAACCCGGCCGCCCTCAACACAGCCCTGCTCGGCAACGCGTTTTTGCAGATCCCCTCCTATGGCTACGGCCTCGTCGCCGGCGCCGCCGCGGCGCCGTACACGTCGCCCAGCGCCCTCTCGGCGGCGACGACCAACCCCTATGGGTACAACTCCGCGACCTTGGGCAATGGCGCCTATAGCGGTTCGGGTTATCCTCCTTACACTATCGAGGACCCGGTCGCCGGCTTCCTGCGCGGCACGGCGGACCTGACGCGCGCGACCGCCGACTACGCCAAAAACATCCAGCAGGCCCGGCTGACGCAAACGCAGGCCGACGAGGGCCGCATCGATTACCGCCGACGCCTGATCGACCAGGCGCGCTACGAGCGCGGCCTGCTGCCGACCACGGAGGAGTTGCGGACACAGCAGATCGCCCACGATCTGGCGCGGGCGCGGTACGAACCGCCCCTCGACGATATCGTTTCCGCCAAGTCGCTCAACGACCTGCTGCACCACCTGACGCGCGACCCGGCGATCGTGAAAGGCCCGGACGTTCCCCTGGACGAGGACGTGCTGAAACGGATCGGGGTGACGGGTCCGACGCAGGCCAGCGCCGGCCTGGGGCTGCTCAAGGACAACGGCAGACTCCGGTGGCCGGCGGGCCTGACGCGGCATGATTTCGACGCGCCCCGCGATCGCCTGAGCCGGGCGATGGAGGACGCGGCGGCGGCGCTGAAGGCCTCGCACGAGGCGGCGCCGGGAAGGAGCACGGACGTGCAGATGGACCTGGCCCAGCTGCAAAAGCTGGTGGACGGATCGGACTTGTCGCCGATCGAATACATCGAAGCGAAGGACTTCCTGGGCCGGATAGAGGCGGCCGTCCGCGCTCTGCAGGACCCGAACGTCGCCGACTGCTTCAGCCACCGATTCAACGCGCGGAACGTGGCGGAATTGGTGGACGACATGAAGGCGACCGGGTTGGATTTCGCCGCGGCGGCGCCCGGCGACGAGGCCGCCTACCGGGCGCTGCACCAAGCGCTGGTCGCTTACGACTACGGCGTCCAGCAGCAGGCGAGCGCGGCCAAGTGATCTTCTTCCGGCCGCCGCGCCGGGCGCGGGGGAAAAGCGGAAAATCGGCGTTAGTTCATTTTGTGACAATTAAAATGAACTAACGCCGATTTCCCCCCGAATGAATGGCCCGTTCCCTTGCCCGACGCACGCGTCGCCGCAACGCCTTTACGGCGTGCTCCGCGTCAAATTCACTTCCACCCTCGCATTGCCGGTCAGCGCTTCATCCTTGATGTGTACGTCCACCGTCATGTCCACCAGGGCGTAGACCTGGTACACCCGGCCCGCCGTAAGGTCGATCGCGGCCGTGCCGTTCACCTGACCCGTGTTGCTCGACTGGCCCATCGGCGGATGGATCACGCCATGCAGCGACACAATGCCGTAGTCCTGGCCGTTCACCGTGCGCACGCCGCGATACGTGTAGGTCATTTCCGCCGTGGCCATTTGGTAGCTGTTGATCGTGTCCGCCGGCGCGCTGCGCGACGCGGTCCACGTCTGGCCCGGCTGCGTCATGCCGCCCGGGAGCGGGATCGCCGCCATGTCCAGCGACTGCAACACATCGTCGCACACCGGGTTCAGCGCCTCGTGCGACTCCGGCGACGCCCGCCGCAAGTCCTTCAGCTTCCGCGAGAGATTGCCCTGCGCATCCACGGCCATCGTCAGGCCGACGCTGTCCAAGCCGTTCACGATGGCCTGCAAGCGCGGCGATTGCTGCGGCGGCGCCTGGCCGTCGACCAACTGGCTGACCGCGAAAGGCCCGAACGAATCATTCAGCTGCGTCAAGCCGTCCGGACCGACGCCGCGCGGCTCCTCGAGCAGCTGCGCCTCGAATTTGTCCACGAGAGAGTGCTCTTGGCCGCCCGTGTGCAGCTGGAGCGTCGCCGTGTTCTTGAGCGTCAGGCGCATCCGGTCCGTCGGCGGGTGCAGCGTCAGGGCGGCCGGCTTCGCGTCCACCGGTTTGGCCGTCGGGACCGCCAGGCCGCTCACCCACCGCGCGTGGCCTGCGGCGTCCACCAAGGTCGGTTGCACCCACAACACCTTTCCGGCCGGCGGCAGGGACGGCAGAATGATGTCGGCGCGGCCGGTCATCTTGTCGGGTTGGTACGTCAGCGGCGTCGTCTGCCGGTTCGGCGGGGCCGGCGCGGCGGGCGGGGTGTTGGAGGGGCCGACCACGTCCTTGGCGTCGCCGATCCACCAGTCCACGGCGACGCTATGAACGGAGTGCATCGGGTCGATGGTCACGACGTCCACCGGCACGGCGAACTGGTCGCCCTTGTGAAACGGCTCGCCGGCGCGAATCTCGGAGCAGCGGCCCCGGAAGACGGCCTGGACGGCGTCGCCGGGGATGGCGAAGTCGATCTCGGTGCCGAGAATCTTGGCGACGGAGACGCCGACGACGTTGCCGCCGGAATCCACGACCGGTCCTCCGGAGTTGCCGGGGTCCATGCCGCCGGTGATCTGCACCCGGGCCAACAGGCCGTTCTTGTCCTTGCGCAGGCTGGCCACCGAGGATTGGCGTATGGTGATGTCCTTGCCGAGGCCCTCGCCGAGGGGGAAGCCGGCCACGTAGACCGGGTGGGTCTCGTGCAAGCCGGCGGCCGAGGACACGGTCAGGGAAGCCGGCGGCGCGCTCAGGCCGACGGCCTTCACGTCCACGCTCAGCACGGCCAGGTCGGAGACCCGATCGACGCCGACGATGCGGCCCGGCAACGTCTTCTCGTCTTTCTCCCCGCTGCGCAGGACGACGTCGATCTTCTTGGGCGGCGGATCGCCGGCGTGCAGCATGCTGACGACGTGGGCGTTGGTCAGCACCAGGCCGGAAGTCGTCTCGAAGAACCCGCTGCCGGAGGCGACGCCCTCGGCGGAGGTGACGCGGATATAAACGGTCGCTTTTTTGAGTTTATCCAGCACGTCGGCGGGGAGGACGCCGTTGGCGTTGGCCGGCGGGGCGGGCGCGGCCAGGTCGCCGGTCGGCGGCGGGTTGAGCGGGGCCGAATCGACGACGATGCCGCTGCCGTCCACCACCTGGACGGGTGGATTTCCGTTCGGCAGCCCGGCGCCGTTTTGATTCCCTGCCCCCGGCCAATTCACCAAACCAGGCCCTGGACCGATGGGCGGGTCTCCCGACGGGGGCGTCGGCGGCGGGGGCGAGTTGGATGCAGCGACGGGCGTGTTGTTGGTGCTGTGGATGAGGATGACGGCGGTGGCGACGACGAGCAGGATCACCGCACTCAAGACGCTGAGGCCGATGATGATCGGCCAGCGCGAAGGCGCATCATTCCTCCGGATCGACCGGCGTCGCGGCGCCGGCTCTTCGTCGTCGTCGCGGGGCCGTCGCTGTTGCGGCCGCGCCGGCTCGTCTTCGCGCGGCGGCAGTTGGGTGGGCCGCACCGCGGCCTCCGGCCGGCGCTGCCTGCTTTCCTGGCCCATGGGCTTCCGCGCAGGGGCCGGAGCGTCCTCATCCGGCTCCTGGTCTGCTGGATGCGGGTCGGCCGGCTTTGCCTTGGTGCGCAAGACGGCGTTGCATTTGTGGCAGCGGATGCTTGAGCCAGGCGCCGGCGGGGCGTCGGAGCGCAGCGAAGCATGGCAGGAGGGACACTGGATGATGAAGCCGGCCATGGTGGAATCCTTGCGAGTGCAGAATGGCAGCTGCGGCTGCGCCGCCGCAGACGTGGCAATATTTTACTTGCGCGTCTGGTGCGGGTTCAATCAAAAAGCGAAAAAACGCGGCCGGCGGGTGCGGAACGACTCCCTATAATGCCGCCGCGGAGGTGCGGGGCGCGGGCGGAGGACCGCTGTGAACCGGGTCGATTTCCAGAGGCTTGCCATGGAGCGGACCGCCGACGCCAAGGCGCTCTTGGCGGCCCGGCGGTGGTCGGCCGCCTACTACGTGGCGGGCTATGCGGTAGAATGTGGGTTGAAGGCCTGCATTCTCGCGCGCGTCGCGGCTGCGCCCGAAATCTTGTTCGAGGACAAACGATACTCGGAAAGGTGCTGGACGCATAACCTGAGCCAGCTGGTGGATCTCGCCGGCCTGAAGGCGACGCTCGCCGCCGACGCCGCGGCGGACCTGGACTTGGGGCAGAACTGGGAAACGGCGACGCTGTGGAGCGAGTCCAGCCGTTACCAGCGCTGGTCGAAGATGTATGCCGAGGATCTGTACAACGCCATCGTTGACAAGAGGCACGGGGTGATGCCATGGATCAAGCGATACTGGTAGAACCGCAGGTAACGGACGGACGGCGAGTGCTCGAGCGGCTGCGCGCCGAAGCCGTTCCTGTCACGGCGGCCGCGTGGGTGAAGGAGAGCGAAGGCGGCCCCTGGTACTTCTACATGGTCACGCCGCTGGTGAGCGAGGACATCGGGGTGCGGCCGGCTTTCCGCCGCATCGGTCCGTTGATCCGGCAGATGCCGCAGCCGTGCTGGGTTGACTCGCTGGAGATCAAGGTCGTGGCGCCGGACAGCGACGTGGGCAAGGCCATCCGCGAGGTCGCCGGCCGTCGCCCCGGACCGATTCCCACGCCCTACGGCAGCATCCGGCTCGGCGGGCTGAGCATCGACGGGGCGTACGTCTACCCCCCGGTTGCGGCTGCGGTCGCTCCTTAAGACGAATCGAAAAGGGGCCAGCCTAAATTGCTCACAAGGAAAACCTACAATATCCTCTTTGCCTAGCTCCGCTTGATTGTTTCACCTCGGAGAAGCTGCCAATGCGCCAGACTGACAGTTCTTCAAAGTGGACTGCATTATTGAAGAGCTATTACCGGTATTTCGACCGCTACAAGGAATTGCACCTTGTGGTGGGGTTTGTGCTTTTCATCGCGTCGCTCCTCCTGCCACTCGGCGAGGTCGCCCTGGCGATCGAAATACCCATTTGGACGCTGACGGCCTTGTTCGGCCTCTGCCTTCTGGTGTTTTGGGTCGCCAAGCTCGTACACAACCCTTTCCCGCCCCCGCGCGAGCCCACCCGCCGGCGACATTTGCTGGAACTGTTTCTCACGATACCGGACTACCGGAGGCACCTGCAGTCGGCTCGGTTCCCACGCTACAGGTACCGGAGGATCCGGGCGGAGCGGACAGCCGACAATCGGGAGGTCCCCATCGAAGCAGATCTCGTTCCCTTCGTGGAGTTCTCGCACGACGCGCTGCATGCGGCCCATCCCGACCTCACCAAAGAGGAGAGGCGCGAACTTTACGAGGGCTGGTGGCAGTGCAACCACGATTCCTTTTTGTTCCTCGAAAAAAAGAGGAACGAGGGCGCCCGCCCAGAGGTAATAGCGGTTTCCATAATTCTACCTCTCTCGGATGGCGGCCATAAGCACCTTCGGGACGGCGTCGTCGCAGTAATCAAACTGCGCGGGCAAGACATCGAGAAGACTGCCGGGGCTTCAAAGCACTTGCTGATCGACACCTGGATCATAGCGAAGTCTCACCGCAGGAAGCACGACCCGTTCGTCCTGGCGCTTGTACTTAAGCACCTATCGCTATTCTGGAATCCACAGGAGACGCCGGAGATGACTTTGCTGATCGAACCGGACGTGCGAAGCGTTCGCACGTTCTTGGCAAAGTCCTTCTTCTCCGGGCCGACGAAGACCGCAGACAAAGGAGACCTGTACTGGCGCCACTTTCCGCACGATTACGTCGATGACAACGTGACCGGTTACTATCACCAGCTGCTCTCCAACATCGCCAGGTGTCGGGAATGGCCGCTGCGGGATCTTTAAAGATTCTAATGCTCTGTTGAAATCCTCAACCTAGCGACGGCGACCAGCATGAGGTCGCCGAGAGAAATTCAGCGTCAGGTCATTTTTATACATTAAAAATGAACTGAAGCCGAATTTGATGTGCCAGACTAACAATCGGGGGGCTTGTCAGGCTTCGCCTCGATAATCACGGGCGCAGGGCCCAGCTATTACGCCCATGAGGCCGCCTCCAACGATCCATTTAAGCCCCGTCCAAGCGCGAGGATGGTCACGTCGCCATTGCTCTGGCCAGGCCCGCTCATCGGCGAAAGGCCCCTTGAGTGGGGTGCTTGATGGCTGCGGGCCAGTGCCAGCGCTGCTCGGCGGTGCGACTACTTCGACTGAGGCCCTTGCTTGATCGGACCCAAGTTATTCCGTACAAAGCTCTTTCGGAGAACGGAATCCTCTGAAGGAGCCGCGGATGGAACGCCGCTTTGCCGCCCGCCGTGACCAACTCGTGGCCGACGCCGAGG
>DATKHW010000378.1:0-3642 GCA_035546275.1 Gemmataceae bacterium | reverse complement strand
AAGAGAATCTCACGCAAAGCCGCAAAGGGCGTTTGCGCAGATTCCGCTGGATCAACGAATGCTGGGTGCCATGCTTTCGCGGCCCATCCCCGATTCATGGCAATTCCCTGAAGAGGCTGGGCCGCGAAAGCATGATGCCGTCCCCGACCCAATCATGCTTTCGCGGCCCCACGAGTCCAAGGGAATAAAAGAAGACATTCCAGGGCCGCGAAAGCATGGCACCCCGCGCGCCCCTCACCAGTCGGGCTGCTCTCCCGGTTGGAGACGGTAGCTGTGGTAGAACGCCCCGCCGAACTGGGCATCCTGCATTTGCGCCCCGGCAAAGGTCGTCGCGCATAGAGCCGCCTCGCAGAAATCCGCCCCAGTCAGGTCCGCCCCCGAAAAGTCGCACGTCTTGACATTGGCCCCGCGGAACACCGCCCCGCGCAGGCGCGCGCCGCGAAAGCTGGCGACGACGTACGACCGCGACAGGTCAATACCGTCCAGACAGGCGCCCCTCAAGTCGTTCGCGGTGTCCGTATCGAGGTCGGACTCCGCGAAATCCCGCTCGCCCCGCTGGTAGCGGTCTAACAGTTCACGGAAGCTCGTCGCTCCGTTCATGGGCGTGGCTCCTGTGGACGAACAAGGGATAATCGTCAGGGTCGCTGGACAGCGTAGCATCCTCGTCGGCTGCTTTCCGGCCGATCCTGCCGAAAGCGCGTGCCAACTCTTCCACCGTCCGCGGTTGATCCGTATCGGGAATAACGACTTCCACATAGCTGTCCGGCAAAGAAGTCGCTGCGTCCGGGATGTGTGCATCTCCAGTGGGTGAATTTGCATGTCCCATTCATACCTCCACATCGTTTGTTGTTGGTGGGCCGCCGCCTCATTCGCCTTTGCTGTCCCCCGCGTTGATTTCCACCCGCCGCCCCTCCGCCAAGCTCCGCCGCGCCGCCCGCGCCCATAGCAGAGCGCGATACGCCTCTTCCAATCCCGGCGCCGGCGGCGTCCCCGCGGCCAGCGCGTCAAGGAACCGTTCCAGCAGCAGCCGCAGCATCGAACAGCGCGGCGTCCGGATCGTGTGCGAACCTTCGCCGTCGCGCCAGCGCAATGTGTTCGGCCAGACGACGGTCGCCTCGCCGGCGTCCGTCACGACCTGGCAGCGGCACGCCGGCTGAACGCCGTTGCCCGTCCAGAGATTCAAGAGAGCGGCTTTGTCGCCGGCGAACTCCAGCAGCACCGACGCCGCTCGCGCCGGCGACGCCGTCGCCCATGCCGCCGTCGGTTCACCGCCGAAGAGGCCGGCGCAGACCTGCATCAGCGACGGCAGAACGTGGGCGCCGGGCAATTCCGCGGGTTGCTTGGCGTCCCGGCCGCACCAGTCGCAGCGCACCAGCCGGGGGCCGCCAAGCCGCGCCGCCAGGAGATCGCGCAGCCGCGTCACGACCGGCGACAGCATCGGCGCCGGCCCCGTCACGACGAACAGCCCCGCCGCCCGCACCCGCGCCATCACGTCGTCGGCGTGGGCGTCGTCCGCGGCCAGCGGCACGGTACACAACACCGGCTTGCCCACGCGCGCCGCCTGCTCCAGCGGCCACAGGCCGAACCACTGCGCGTCCAGCAGCACAAGCGCCTGAACGTCGTCGCGGTCCAGCAGATCGGTCGGCCCCGCCGCGGCGGCGCAGCCCAGCTCTCGCGCCGCCCGTTCCGCCCGGATCGGCCGCTGATCGCACACCGCCCGCACCGTGAGGCGGTCGCGGAGATCGTACAGCGCGGGCCGGCAGCGCCGCCAACGGCGACCCAATCCGATAATTCCGATCTGCAATAGCGAAGGCATGGTTTACTTCGCGCCCTTGTTCCAGTAGATGCGGGCGTTGTGCGAGGCCCGGCCGACGGCCACGATGTCGATGCGGCCGTCGCCGTCGAGGTCCGCACACGCCAGGTCCTCCACCGCCACGCCGCCCTCGTCCAGCAGATGCCGCTCGAACTTGGTCCAGCGGTCGTCCAGGGCCTTGTAAATGCGCACGCCGCATTTCTCGCCCGGCTTGTCGCTCAGGTTGTCGCGCACGCCGACGATGAGTTCATCGTCGCCGCCGCCGTCGAGATCGGCGCACCAAACGGCGTGGCCCCATTTCAGCTTGTCGTCCAGGACATGCCGCTCCCACAGCCCCTTCGGGTCGGCCGACGGCGTGTAGACCACCACCTGGTTGCCGTGCCACGGCTCGATGGTCGCGATGTACGGCGCGCCGCTCTTCATCTTGCCGAGTTTCACCTCGCTGCTGCCGCGGTTGCTTTCGGGATGCTCCTGATTGCCCTCGCCGATGTGATGCTTCACCCAGCGATCGCCGTCGCGCGAAAACAGGTTCACGCCTTCATAGCTTGCTGTGAGCAAATCCGAACCCTTGCCCTTGCCGTCGTTCGCCGGAATGGGATAGAGATTGTGGATGACGTGCAAACTCTCGTCAATGACCTCCGGCGTCCAGCGGTCGCGCGTTGGGTCTTTCGGGATGCGAAAGGCCAGCAGGCGGCACGGCGAGCCGTCCATCCAGTTCTTCTCCTTGGTGCTGTTGCGGCCCATGATCGGGGCGACGAGGAGGGTCGGCTTGCCGTCGCCGTCGAGGTCGGCGAAGCGGATGCGGTGGATGGTCGGCTCCTCGGCGATGGGGTAAACGGTCCACGGGTCGTCGAGCGTCTTGCCGGGCTTGAGCCATTGCAGCGTGCCGCCGGTCTTGCTGTCGAACGGCCTCCAGTCGGCGCCGAGCGCCAGGTCGATCTGGCCGTCGCCGTCGATGTCCGCTGCCGCCACGCAGACGTTGTCCGGCTTGGTCTGGTTCTCGATGATGACGCGCTTCTTCCAGGTCGGGTTCTCATACCAGACGACGCGGCGCTGGTCCACGACGACGAGATCGGGTTTGCCGTCGGCGTTGAGATCGACGGGCAGCACGGCGTAGCCGACGCCGAGGTCGTTGGCGATTTCCTTCATCTCGAAAGTGGGGAAGGCCGGCGGGTTTTCCGGGGCGGCCGCCGTGCCAAGGAGCGCGGCGGCGGCGGTCAGGGCCGCGGCGAGGGGGAGCAACGCCTTCATGGGCCAGGTCCTCCGGGGTGAGTGGGCGGCGGCAATTCGTCTCCGTCAGTGTAAGATTTCCGCTGGCGGCGTGGTGAGGGAAATGGACAACCGCCCCGTAGCTCTTCCGTGTCGCGCTTGCGGCGCGGTATGATTGCGACGGCGTCGAGGGCGTCCCCCAGGAGCAACCGATGAAACCCGACCAGTCCCATCCATCCGAACCTTTCCCCCGGGACCGGATCCTAGCCGAAATCCTGGAATGGGCGCGGCAGACCTTCGACGAGGGAGAATTCCTGGCCCGCGTGCGCGAAGTGGAGGCGACGGGAGGCCGGCGGCTGGAGGATTTCATTTCGGAACTGGAAGCAAGGGCGACGCCGAAGCCACCCTCGGGTTTGTCTGGTCCGGCGACCTGCCGGATTCCATAATGCGAATAACATCAGGGCGAGACCAACGCACGAGGCGACCGGCGGCGGCATGCCTGAGTTCATTGAAGTGAATCCGGCCGAGTTGCACTTGCCCCCAACTCGGCTGGGTGGCACGCCCTGAGGCTTTGCGAAGGGCGTATCGAACGGACGGCACGCCCGTCGCAAAGCCTCAGG
>DATKHW010000377.1:0-6768 GCA_035546275.1 Gemmataceae bacterium | reverse complement strand
AACCCCCGCCCACGCCCGATGTACCGGAAAAAAGTTCCCGCCTGTCACAACGGCCGGCGCGGCTGGTAGTGGAAGTGCCAGAATGGGGCGGACGCGAGTCCGCCGATCCTGAATCCAGAACCGAATTGGAGGTTGGCTATGTTTTACAAGCTTCTGATAAAAGACTCGAACGATCAGAGCGTGCGCATCTTAGCAACTTTTGAACACGGATTGCTCTTCCCGCGCTCGGGCACTTGGCTTCCCTTGGGCGAAAGGGGTCTCATCCAAGCCGCTAGAATGGAAGAAGATAACATTTTTAAGGTGGTGAGGTCAGACCAAGGCAACCTTCAGGCCGAGTTCTATTGGCGGAGTCCTGACGACGGCCAGCTTTATCCGGTGTTGACACTGGAGGCTGTATCGAAGTCGCTCCCTACGGTGTGGGAGCCTAAGGGTACCGGAACTTTGTTGCAGGGGACCGCAGATAAGCTGAAATCAGGCGTCATCTCATGGTATCTTCTCTGACAAGTCCCGCGGGCGGGGAACGGGAGTCGCCGGTACGCACCCGGTGGATCACGTAGTTGACGGGTGCTGCAGCCCGGAGGCTCGCCCGCTTCCCTGTGTGGGTCGAGCGACTCCCCGCGCTTTCGGCTGGGCGACTTCAAGGCGGGGGCCCGCGACGATTCCTGGCCCAAGGCTCCAATGGCAGGGGCCGCACGTTCACGGATCCTCCCCGGCCTTTGGCCTGGAAGGCGACCGAAGTTCTCGACGATTGAGCAGAAAAATTGGACACAGAGAGGCGCTTTTTGGATTGCGGCGATTCATCGCCGCTTTTTTTTTGCGCCCGCCGGCTCAGCCAAAAAAGCGGGGATAAATCGCCGCAATCCAAAAGATCGGCGGTCCATTTTCGCATGGAGTTGCGAGGACGACGGAACACGGACCAGAAAGGACCCAAACATGAGCGATATGCAACCAACGCGGCGCGACGTGCTGAAGACGGCGATGGGGACCGGCCTGGCTAGCCTGCTCTTCGGCGGCCGCGTCTGGGCCGCCGGCAAGCATCCGGGACACGGGCCGGTGAAACCGCCCGCCCAATCGGCTTACCGCGAACAGGTGCTGTCGCTGAAGCCGGCCGGTTACTGGCGGCTGGACGAGAAGAAGGGGCCGAAGGCCGACGATGCGTCGGGCCACGGCCGCGACGGCGAATATAAGGGATCGCCCAAGTTCTCTGAAGACGGCGCCCTGCACGGCGACCCCGACCATGCGGTCGGCCTCAACGGGGAGTCGTACATCGAGGTCCCCAGCTCAGCCGACTTCAGCATCGGCGCCGACGGGCTGACGGTCGAGGCCTGGGTCCGGCCGGACCGCCTGAACTTCCCGTGCGCACCGCACGAATCGTACATCCACTGGCTGGGCAAGGGAGAGGCCGGCCATTACGAGTGGGGCTTCCGGTTCTACAAGAAGGATTCCAACCGGCCCAACCGGATCTCCGCCTACGCCTGGAACCCCGAGGGCAGCAAAGGCTCCGGCGCCTATTTCGAGGAAGCCGTCGAGCCGGGCCAGTGGATTCACGTCGTGGCGGTCTTTCAGCCGCCGGGCGACGACGCGGGCGTCCTGATCTACCGGGACGGCGAGTTGAAGAAGGGGCCGCCCGACGCGCCGACGCTGTACCGCTCCTACGACGTGACGCCGACGGCCGGCCCGGCCCCGCTGCGGCTGGGGACGCGCGACCTCGACAGCTTCCTGCGCGGCGGATTGGACGAGATCGCGATCTACCCGCGCTGCCTGACTGCCGAGGAAATCCGGAAGAACTACCGCATCGCAACCGGTGCGGGCGCCAAACCCTGAAAGCGTGTTAGAGGATCGCCGGTTGCGGCAATCGCAGCCGGCTCGACCAAAGCATTCACAAACCAAAAAAGGAACTTTGCGATGAACTTATATCTAGTACCCGAGCAGCAGGGCAAGTACCAGGCGTTCATGTCCTGGCTGCAAGGCCAGCTCGCACCGTTTGTCCGGCAGAGCGCCTCCGTGTGCGGCGCCATGATATCAACCGCCGGCACGGACCGGGACGGACTCCTGAAACGCCTGCAAGGTGGAATGCCGCCGTTCATTATGGTGATGCACCAGCAGATGTTGGGGCATGGGGCTAACCCGGACTGGATCGTCGATCTCAACGGGACCGGCCAATTCGCCGTGCTGGGGGAATTGGTCGACTGCTGGGAGCAGACCCAAAACACGTTCTTCACCCGGCAGGTAACGTCCGTCATCCTGATGGGGGTGATCCAAACCATCCAGAACGACCTCGGGACGCTGCGCGTCGGGGATACCAACGTGTACTTCGATGCGATCCCCTACCACCTCAAAGCGTTCGCGGAGGATGCCTTTAAGCCGCTGGGATGGAGCCGAAACGAGTACATCCCTGACCGCGGTGTGTTGGCCCAACACGGATGCTCGATCCCGTAGGGCGTTCAGAAGGAATGTGGAGGCGCGTTTTCAACGTGCCTGTTTTCCCCGGCACGTTGGAAACATGCCCCACATTCCTCTCGCAGGAATCTGCGAAGTCCACGTCGCCGTCACTTCTTCTCCGCTGGCGCCGGCAGCTCGATGCCGCCGACCAGCGACAGGTCGCGGGCGCCGAGCTTGTCCGCCTGTTTCGGCGTCAGCGTCACGGCTGCGACCATCTGCTCGCCGGTCGGCGCCGCCACCAGATAGAAATTCTGCAGCACATCGACGTTGTCCATCTTGCCGAGCTGCGAAAGCCGATAAATCCAGCGGTCGTCCGTCGAGGGCGCCTCGCCGTCTTGCAGGTCCATCGCCGGCTCCCAGCCCGGCGTGTCGTTCATGGCGTCGCGGAACGCTTCCGGCGTCAGGTGCTTGCCCTTTTCCATCGTCGTCCACGGCGTCAGAGTCGCCTGGGCCACGAAATCGCCGTTGTCCAAGAGCCGCAAGACGACGTGCCCGTCGGTCTGCGACGTGATCTGCCATTCCCGGCCGTAGAGAAACGAAAAGCGGCCCTTGGGATCGCGGAACTCCAGCTGCGTCAGCGAGGCCGGCGGTGCGTCGGACGGCGCCGACACCAGCGCTACGTCGGAGAGACATTGGGGCTGATCGATCGCCTTGCGCGTCAGCGTGGTCGTCGCCTCGACCGTCGAGGCCGGGCTGACGGGGCCTTGGTCGCGCTCATCCTTCTGCGTCCAGCTCAGCTCCACCACGCGCTTCGCTTGCAGATCGAATTTGCCGGTCGCCGTCACGATCGTCTTCACCATCGCCCCGTCGTCGATGCCGTTGGAGGCGCCCGTAATGGAGAAGACCGCGACGCCGTCCTTGACGTCTTCCAGCTTGCCGGTCAGCGTCTGCTCCGTGAGGCCCTCGAAGAGGCAAACTTCCTGCGCGACGGCGTTGGGGATCTTCCACGTGTCGCCGACCGCGACCGCCTTCCCGGGCAAGAGGCCGGGGAGGACTAGCGTGTTGAAGTGGTCGTGGGCCATCGCCAGCTCTTCCTGCGTGAAGGCGCCGCCGGTGCTGTAGGCCAGGAGCTGCTGCTTGTCGCGCTGGGCCACGACCAGTCGGCGGTCCGGCCGGAGCGTCCGTTGCGCGGCGTTGTTGCTGACCTTGATGTCGGCATTGGCCGTGGCGTAGACCCGTGCGGTCTTGTGGATCAGGCCGTCGGCGTCGGCGGCGAGGACGCGCTCCTGGAAATCGTGGGCGGCGGCGGTGGTCAGCGGCAGCTTGACGCTGTTGTCGTTTTGATGGACGCGGATTTCGCCGGTCAGCTTCATGTCGATGGCGACGTGGAAGCAATCGCCGGCTTGGACGGGTTCGGCCAGCACAAAAGTTTCCGAGCGAACCGCCGACCCCGCGGCCAGCAGGACCGCCGCCGCTGCGAACATGCGCCGCGCAAACATCGTCTCCCCTCCTCGGATCATCGGAGCCTGGGCGCCGTCGGACGGGTGATAGCCGGGGAGGGAGGAAGAAACAATGCGAACAGCCGGCGGGCGGCCGGCCGGCTCGCTTGACAGTCCGTCGCGGCCTGGCGTATAGGTGCGGCCAGCGACCGCCGGGCGGCGGAGCAGGTCCGCGCAGGGAGGTTCCCATGTCCGTCGAAACAGGGGCGCCGGTGCGGCCGCCTCGTCTGCGCAGCTTGCGCGGTTGGGTGCGCTCGCTGCCGGGGATCGGGCGGCTCTGGCGCTATTTCAAATGCCGAATCCGCGGCTGGGACGGTCCGCCGGTCCAGCTCCCGACGCCGAATGGCTTCGAGCCGTGGATGGAGCTGTTTGCCCTGCCGGACTATCAGCTCTTCGTCGATCGGAGCGACGGCCATATCGGAAAGGCTGTCGCCGGGGGCGGCTATGAGCCGCATGTTACGACGGTGCTGCGGCGCCTGCTCCAGCGCGGCCACGGGTTCTCGACGTCGGCGCCAACATCGGTTTTCATGCACTGCAGGCCGCCCGGCGCGTCGGCTCAACCGGCCGGGTGATCGCGGTGGAAATGATGCCGCGGAACTGCGATCTGCTTCGGGCCAGCGTCCGCATCAACGGCTTCTCCCATGTGACGGTGCATCAGGTCGCCGCCGCCGAGCGGGCCCAGACGATCTCCTATTGTCACCCCCGCGGGTCCGGCAACGGCACCCTCGCCAGCAGCTATATCCGGGACCTGGCGCAAACGGGCTGCTTCGCCTCGCCACAGACCGCGCAAGCCGTCGCCGTGGACGATCTCCTTCCTCCGGAACTGCGCATTCATCTGGTCAAGATGGACGTCGAAGGGGCGGAAATGGGGGCGCTGCGGGGCATGGACCGCTTGTTTCGAACCCAACGGCCGACGCTCGTGTTCGAGTTTTATCCCCACCTGCTGCGAAATGTGGGCGGCGTCGAACCGGTCGAACTGCTCGACGCCATCCGCTCCTACGGGTACGAGGTACGAAGCATCGACGGCCGCGGCGTCCCCGCGGCCGCACAGCTGAACAATGACCAGGCGATGGCGCTGGCGGCGTCGGAGACGCAACACGAATACATCGATTTGATCGCCGTTCCAACCGGCCAGTAGGAAACGCCGCTCAGGCGCTCGGCGGCGCCAGCGGATTGGCCGGCGTCTCCGGGGCGGCCGCGGGCGTCTGCTGCTGGGCCGGCGTTTCCGGTGTGGGCGCCGGAGTCGGCGCCGGCGGCGTTTCGACGCGCGGCGCCGGAGCGGCCGGCCGTTCCTTCTTCGGCTTCACTTCGCCTTCCTTGAGCAATTCCAGGAACGCCGTCTTGCCGCCGTCGCCGAGCCGGCGTTCGTGCCGCTTGATGATGCGCGTGTAGCCGCCCGGCCGGGTGGCGAAGCGCGGACCGATCTCGTTGAACAGCTTCGTCAGGACGGAGCGCGTGTCGGCCTTGTCGGGATCCTCGTTCGGATTGACTTCCGCCTTGCACGGCGTGCCCATCCGGGCGACGACCAGCCGGCGGGCGTGCAGCGTGCCCTTCTTGGCCAGCGTGATGAGCTTCTCCACGAACGGCCGCACTTCCTTGGCCTTTTCGACCGTGGTGATGATCCGCTCGTGGCGGAACAGCGCCATCGCCAGGTTGCGCTTCAGCGCGAGGCGGTGCGAGGCGCTGCGGTTCAGCTTCCGTCCGGCTTTCAGGTGTCGCATGGCTGTAGTCGCTCGTCATTCGTCACTCGTCATACGTCACTAGCCCCTCACCATGCGTCGCCGTCCCTGTACCCGCGGCGGCCAACGAATGACGAATGACGAATGACGAATGACGACTTTCACCGTCGCAGCGACGACGGCAGTTTCATGCCCAGCTTGAGGCCGCGCTCGTCGAGCTTGGCCTTCACTTCCTTCAGAGTCGTTTCGCCGAAATTGCGGACCTCCAGCAACTCCTCGTCGGTGCGGATCACCAGGTCGCGGACCGTCGTGATGCCTTCCGACTCCAGGCAGTTCGTCGCCCGCACCGACAACTCCAGCTCGGCCAGGCTCATGTTCAGCTTGCGCTCCAGCTCGTGATCGACCACGTCGCCGCCGACCACCACGTCGGGCGCCGACTCGATGCCGATCTCGGGCCCCGGCTCGGCGTACTGGATGAACGGGTTGAGATGCTTGCGCAGAATCTTGGCGCCTTCCACCAAGGCCATCTGCGGCCGGACCGTGCCGTTGGTCCAGATTTCCATCACCAGCTTGTCGTAATTGGTGCGCTGGCCGACGCGCGTGTCCTCGATCTCATACTTGACCCGCACTACCGGGGAGAAGCTGGAATCGACCGGAATGACGCCGATCTCGCGCTCCTGCTCGACGTTCTCCTCGGCCATGCGGTAGCCGCGGCCGTTCTCGACGCGCATTTCCACCACGAACGGCACGTCGTCCGTCAGCGTGGCGATGATGTGGTCGGGGTTGATGATCTCGATGCCTTGCTCGGCGATGATCTCGGCCGCCTTGACGACGCCGCGCTCGTGCCGCTCGATGCGGATGGTCTTCGGCGTCTCGGTGGAGTTCTTGACGACCAGACTCTTGATATTCAGAACGATGTCGGTGACGTCCTCGACGACGCCGGGGATGGTGCTGATTTCGTGCTGGACGCCCTGGATTTTGACGCGCGTGACGGCGCTGCCCTCCAGGCTCGACAGGAGGATGCGCCGCAGGCTGTTGCCGACGGTGACGCCGAAGCCGCGCTCGAACGGCTCGGCCATGAACTTGCCGTAGGTGTCGGTGAGGCTGCTGCGGTCGCTCGCCACCCGGTTGGGCAGTTCCAGTCCACGCCATCGGATTCGCATAAGTTTCTCCTTGCGGAACGGCGAGCGGGGGGCGTAAGCCCCCTG
>DATKHW010000376.1:0-3307 GCA_035546275.1 Gemmataceae bacterium | reverse complement strand
GTCGGCCCCGGTCGCCCCGCCGGACGGCCCCGTCGGCGCTCATTTCGTTGCATCGGCGCCCTGGGCGCTGCTGGCCGTGGTATGGGGGGCATGGCTCGGCTCGATGGTCGAGTCGGCGGTCGAAGCGGGCGCGGCGTCGCGCATCGGAGCGCTGATCGTCGGTCCGCTGCTGGCCGTACTCGGCGCGGCCCTCGCTTATACCGGGTCGTCGCGGCACGGCGTCAAGGAAGCGGCGGGACGCGCCCTCATCGGCGCGACGACGTTCGCCTGGCAGGGGGCGTGGCTGGGCGCCTTGATGGCCGGCGGATTCGCGGCGTCGGGCGGCGCGGCCTGGGTGATCGTGGCCGCGTTCGGCGCCGTGCTGCTGGGCGGATTGATCGGCCTCGGCGTCGGGTGGCGCCTGAATGGGAAAAATCTACCGAAGATACTGAATACCGTCGTCTGGGGCGGCGTGATCGGCGGATTCGCCGCGTCGTTCCTGTGGTCGGCGCCGGCCGGGAGCGCGTCGGCGTCGTCGGACCCGGTCGCGGCGTCGTCGATCTTTGGGCCGTCGGCCGACTGGATCTGGCGGACGGTCGGGGCGGCGCCGCTGATCCTGGCGGCGGTCGTCTGGTGGGTCCGCTGGATGCGGGCGGAGCGGATCAAGGAAAAGGACGGCGTCAGCTGGGGCTTGGGCGTGACCGCCCTTCTCTTCGTCGCGGCGATGGCGGCGGGGCTGGGCGCGATCGTGGCGGGTTTCACCCAGCTTGGGATCGGCTATCTCGTCTATCATGTGAATCTGACGCCGACAGCTGGGGCCTGGCTGGGGGCGCTCGTGTCGCTGTTCTTCTGGGGCGTCAAGCAGCAACCGCAGCGGCCGGCGGCGAACGGCTACGGGACGTCCGGGCCGGCCTGATCGCAGCATTTGCCGGCGAGACGCAAGGAGCAGTTCCGCTGGACGCGACTTACGGCCAAGACGTAAAATCCGGCCAGACTGGGGGGCCTGTTGCTGACGAGGCGAGCAGCGGCGTCGAGTGAAGCTTCCCCCCGCCCATCGACCACACAATCTCTCGCCGCCGACCGTAATCATGGACTCCAAGGACCGGACCATGCGTGAATATTCGCGACTCCCTTTTTCCTGGATGGCCCTGGTACTGCTCGTCCAGACAGGACTGCGTGCGGCGGCGCCGGGCGCCGCGCAGCCGCTTCACCGCGACAGGTACGGAGACCCGCTGCCGGAACATGCCGTCGCCCGGCTGGGTACGGTGCGTTTGCGGCACAGCGGTACGGTCAACGGCCTGGCCTTCTCCCCGGACGGCAAGACGCTGGCTTCCGCCGGCGACGATCATCTTGCCGTGCTGTGGGAAGTCGCCTCGGGGAAGCAACTTCGTGCCCTGCCTCATCCCGGTCCAGTGCGTGCGGTCCTCTTCACCCCGGACGGCGCGACGCTGATATCGGCGGACAGGCACGTGGACGACAGCAGGCGCGAGACCGACAGCCGGGTCTATCTCTGGGACGTGCAGTCGGGGAAGGAGGTCCGGTCCCTCGCCATGCCGCGCCCCAACGGTCTGGCGCACATGGTCCTGAGCCTGGACGGCAAGCGACTGTTCACCAGCACCGAGGTGGGGCCCGTCGTCTGCTGGGACCTGGCCGACGGCCGGGAGGTCTGGCGCGCCAAGGAGGACCAGGATTGGTGCAAGTGTCTCGCCCTATCCCCGGACGGCAAGACGCTGGCGGCGGGAAGCGACAGGGGTAGAGTGCGCCTGAGAGACGCGCAGACGGGCGATGTCGTCGGCAGCCTCCCGACGCGTGAAGGCGATAGTTTCCAGGACATCCTTTCCCTGGCGTATTCGCCGGATGGTCAAACCCTTGCCCTCACAGAGCAGGGCGGCGACCTAAAGTGCTGGGACGTCGCCGCGCAGAAATGGGTGCGGCAGGTACAAGTCGGCGCATCCATTCTTGCCCCGCTCGCCTTCGCCCCCGACGGCAAGAGCCTGGCCTACGGCAGTCAGCGGACTCTGCACCTTTACGACCCGGCCGCCGGGAAGGAACTCCGGTGGATCGATGGGCATCAGTGCTGGATACGCAGCGTCGCCTTTTCTGCGGACGGCCAGTATCTGGCCTCCGCGGGACAGGACAACGCCATCCGCATCTGGGATGCGGCCACGCTCGAACCGCTTCACCCCTTCGCCGGTGAACCCGGCGGCACGTGTTCCGCATCGTTCCACCAGGGCGGCGACAGGCTCATTTCCAGCAACTCGTGCATGGGCTATGCGGATGACGGCAGCGTTTTTACTGAAGGAAAAGAGACCTGCACCAGGCGCGCCTGGGACGCGCGATCGGTGGAAGCGCTGCGCGAATGCAAGCCGGAGCGGTGCGTGAGCGGGCCGGGCTGCCTGTCGCCCGACGGTACTGTGTTTGCGCGCAGCGGCGAAGACGGCTGCGTCCGCCTGCTCGATTTGGATTCGGGCAAGGACCTTCGCACCGTGGGCAAGACGGGGAAGGCGTTCACCGCCAGGCCGGTCGCCTTTTCCCCGGACGGGCGGGTCGTTGTCGTGGTGAGCAACGAGTTGGGAGCCTTCATGACGCACGGCTGGGAGGCAAAGGAGCGGCTTCGACTTTGGGACGTCGCCACCGGCAAGCTGGCGGCCGCGGTGATCGAAGGAGACGAGCTGAATCGGGTGAACTCTGTCCAGTACTCCCCCAAGGGCCGCGTTCTCGTTGCCCAGGAATGGCACATGCTAACCCGTACCTCGATCCAGCTGTGGCGTCTCGACAAAGACCAATCACCGCAGCGACTGGGGCGTCCCAACGGACTGGCGCAGGCCGCACTTCATTTGCTGCGAAGGGCCGCGGCCATGCCGGAACCTCATGCCGACGAAGATCATCCAGTGCTCTCCGGGGATGGCTGGCTCCTGGCGACCCGGGCCGACGTGACGGAAGGTCCGGAGGGCAGTAAGCCGAAGGAAAGGCTCCTCGTGCGCGAGGTGCTCACCGGGCAGCCAGTGCTGCGCCTGGAAGACCAGGGCGACGTGTGCTGTTACGCGTTTTCCCCGGATGACCGGCTCTTGGCCCTCGGCGACGAGGCCGGCTGCGTGCGCCTGGTCGAAGTCGCGTCGGGAAAGGAAGTGCAACGGCTGCCGGGGCACCGGGGTGGAATTGCGTCCCTGGAATTCTCCGCGGACGGTGCGCTGCTGGTTTCCGGAAGTGAGGATACAACGGCGCTGGTCTGGGACGTTCGAGCTTGCTTGTTAAAGGGAGGCGCGGGCAAGGCGGAACGGCTGAGCGAAGCGCTGTGGGACGATCTCGCCAGTCAGGACGCGGGCAA
>DATKHW010000375.1:0-4837 GCA_035546275.1 Gemmataceae bacterium | reverse complement strand
TCCGCGCCGAACGCCAGGCCAGACGCACCCGGACGCCGGCGCCCGCGCGGCGTGAGCCCGTGCCCGCCGCGGTTTGAGGGTCGTCGTCATGCTGCCGCGCGTGCTGGAACCGGAGGTGATGGATTCCCCCGAGGAAGCCCGCGACTACGATGCGATGGACCATGCGACGGTCAATCGCGCCTTCGTCGCGGATTTTCTCGCCGCCTGGAATGGGATGAATCCGATCCTCGACGTCGGCGCCGGCACCGCCCAGATCCCGATCGAGCTGTGCCGGCAAAACGCGGCGGCCATCGTCACCTGCGTCGATTTGGCCGAACACATGCTGGCGGTCGGCCGGGAGAACGTGGACCGGGCCGGCTTGCACGATCGCATTCGCCTGGAGCGCTGCGACGCCAAGCGGCTGCCGCACACAACCGGCGTCTTCGGGGCGGTGATTTCCAACAGCATCGTGCATCACATCCCGGAGCCGGTCGAGGCGCTGGCCGAAATGGCGCGCGTCACGGCGCCGGGCGGCGTGCTGTTTGTGCGCGACCTGCTGCGGCCCGAGGACGAAGCGGCTCTGCGATCCCTCGTGCAGCAGTACGCCGGCGAGGCCAACGCCCATCAGCAGAAGATGTTCGCCGAGTCGCTGAACGCCGCCTTGTCGCTTGCGGAGATCCGCGAACGCATCGCCGCTCTTGGATTCGATCCAACCGAGGTCCAGCAGACGACGGATCGGCACTGGACGTGGCGCACGACGAAGGGTTAGAACACTTCCGCCGCGCCGTGCGCCTGGAACAAAAGCTGCAATCGCGGATCCATTTCATCCGGTTCTGGAAACAGCTGCCGAAAGGCGTCGCCGTGCTCGGACAGATCCACGCCGGCCGCAACACAGCGCGGCAAAACCCAGCCGAACAGCACGGCGTCCAGCGCGTCGGGTGCGCCCGGCTCGGGGGGCCAACCGGCCAGCCGTCGATCCGCCGCCAGCACGTTCCGCCGCCACAGCTCGTTCGGCGCCGGTTGCAGCTGATTCATCAGGACGCCCAGCGCGTCCTCGTCGGGGCCGTCGGGGTGCGGCCAGGGGCCGGCCGTCGGCTGACCGGGCCGAGCCGGCCGGGCTTTCCAGCCGCGCTTCCAGGCCAGGTAGTCCACATGAAGAATGGGGCCCAACGCCGTCAGCACCGCGTCGGGCGGCGCGGCGCTGAATCCCTCCGACAGCACGCCCAGAACCGTCAGCCCCGGCGCCGCGTCCAGCCCGGCGGCGCGCTCGGCCAAGAGGCGGACCAGGTCGGCCCCGTAGGCGTCGATGCAGGAACGGTTGGCGCCGTGCAGCAGCAGCGCCGTCGGCCCCTCGGCCGCGACCGCATCCAGGATCGCCTTCAAGGGCAGGTTGTCTTTGAGATCGCCCGGCACGTCCACTTCAGTCCAGCGCGCTCCCGACAGCGCCGCGGCGGCGGCCCGCGCCAGCACCGGCCCCATCGATCCCTGGAAGAAAACCGCCTGGCCCAGCGATTGAGCGGTCAGGACGTCCCGCGCCACGGCCGACGCCGATCGTGGTTGCAGACCGACGTTTTCCAGCTGATTTTTCAGATGGGCATAGGTGGGATCCAGGCCGATCAGCGGCGCCGCCTCACGCCGATAGGTCGTCTGCGCCACGGCGCCTTCCCGTACCTGCGGAGCGCGGCCGTCGGACTCCGTCGCCGGCGACGGCGCCAGGAACGGCCGCAGCACGGCTACTTCCGCCAGCAGTGCGTTGACCTCCTGCTGCGCCTGGCGGGCGCGGGCCACGACCGCCGCCGCCGTCGTTTCCGCGGTTTTCTCCTTCAGCGCTTCCTCGTCGGCCAACCGCTGCCGCGCCGCGGCGATCTCCATCTCAACGGCTTCCTTCTTTGCCTTTAACGCCTCCACCTCGTCGCCCAATTCCGTCTTGTGCTTCTTCAACTCCTCGCGGTATTCCTCGCCGATCTGGTGCTTGTATTGTTCGACGGCTTCCTGCACCTTGGGGTCGGACTGCAAGAGCGGCACGCAGGCTTCCAGCTGCTTGCCGGTCTGCAGCGCCTCCTCGAGCAGCGTTTGCAGTCGGCGGCGATGCAGGGGCGGGATGCGCGCGGCGTGATCGATCGAACCAAGCCGGACCATGAGATCGTCGTAGAGTTCCTGGCTGACAGACAGGCGCTGCAAACTTTCGAGGACCTGCCGGGTAGAGGCGAGGTCGATGAACGAATCGGGCCGCGTCAGCGGCCAGACGAACCAGCGCATGGTCTGGCCCATGTTGACCAGCACGGGCTGCAAGGCGTGGCGATTGGGCCAGGCGCCGATCGGTTGGGCCAGCTGTTCCGGATCGCAGCGAAATCGGCCGTCGGGCTGCGCCGGATCGAGGCGCACCGGTCCGACCAGGACGCCGTCCGCGAACTCCAGCAGCAGATCGCGGTCGTCCAGCCGATAAAACGACTCCAAACCTCTTTCGACGAGGAATTGCCGGGCCTCGTCCGGCCGATGCGAAGGGCAATCGACGCGGATCAGCTCGGCGGGCACGTCGGTGCGAAGACGGAAAGCGCGGTACTTGGCGCCGCGGTTGCGCTCGCTGAAATTGGGGTCTTCCTCCACGTCCCAGAAACCGAGGTCGCGGAAGCGCACCGGAGAGTGCGGAAACAGGGATCGCGGCACATAAATGGAGCCTTGCGGCGGAAACATACTGAAGTCGGCCTTGAGAAGCCGGCCCTCATGCCCGGCCGCCAGGACGTAGGCGAAGGTGTAATCCGCTGTGGCGACTTCCGCGCAAAATCCAAGAACGATGCGAGGGACCATGGGACGCCTCAAAATCTAAGAAGGCCTAGCCGTCGAACGGGCGAACAAGGGAGAAGCGTCGGTATCCTACAAGAGCGCCGAGCGTCTGCAAACGGCGCCGCCGCCGAAATCCTTGGCCTCGGCGGCGTTCCCGCGGTACCATCAAGGCATGAGCCACAAACCTGCGCACAGCCTGAAAAAAGGCCGGGGCGAAGCAAATCCCTTCCAGTTCAACGAAGTCCAGAGCCCAAAGTCCGCCCCAGCCGCCACTCGCGAATCGCCGCCTTTGCGCGCCACTTTTCTCGATTATTTGCTAATCCTGCTCGGCGTCGCTCTTTCAGTCTATCTCGTCCGGATCGGCCCGTTGCATGTGGAGGCTCGGGAGGCCGGCGCCGATCTGCGGCTGCGCACCGTTGTGACATATCTCCCCGAATTCATGCGCCTGACGGAGGGCGTTATTCTGATCGGACCGCTGCTGCTGGCCATTCAGTGGCTGCGCGGCCGCAAACAGGGGCTGACCTCTATCGAGTGGTTGTGTGTGCTGTCGTGGTTCGGCGCGGCCATTCTCGCCGGCCTGGAGGGATGGAGGAACGCCTTCCCCGACTGGGCGCCGCCGTGGAGCGGCCGACTGCCGTGGCTGTGGTATCTGATTGTGGTCCCGTCGATGGCCGGCCTGGGGTTGGTGATGCGGCTGCTGGGCCTGTTCAGTAGGCGGCCGGCCCCGTGGACGCATGCGCTCGGCCTGGCGCTGCTCGTTTGGCCGGTGCTGCCGCTGGCCGCGGTTCTGGCCGTGGGCAAGTTCTAGGATGACAAAGCGGATATGAAAGGCGCGATTCTTGGTCTCGACGTGGGCGGCGCCAATCTCAAGGCGGCCCATACCACCGGCGCCGCGCGCAGCCGGTCGTTCGCGCTGTGGAAAGACCCCGACGGTTTGGCGGACGCTTTGCGCGGCCTCATCGCCGAGATGCCGCCGGCCGACGCCCTGGCCGTCACGATGACCGGCGAACTGTGCGACTGCTACGAAACCAAGCGGCAAGGCGTGTCGGCCATCCTCGACGCCGTGGAACAGGCGGCGGACGGCATGCCGGTTCGCGTCTGGTGCAACGACGGCCGATTCCACGAGCCAGCGGCGGCGCGGACGGCGCCGCTGACGGCGGCCGCCGCCAACTGGCTTGCCCTGGCCACGTTCGCCGGCCGGTTTGCCCCGAATGGCGCCGCTCTGCTGATGGACTTCGGCTCGACCACCACCGATCTCATCCCGTTGCACGACGGCCGACCGGTCCCCCACGGCTGCACCGATCGGGAGCGGTTGCGCTGCGGCGAGCTGGTTTACATCGGCGTCCGCCGCACTCCGCTGTGCGCCATCCTCGCCGAGGAAGGAGCGGCGGAGCTGTTCGCCACGACGCTGGACCTGTTCCTCCTGCTCGACTGGATCGCCGAGGACGCCGCCGACTGCAACACGGCCGACGGCCGACCGGCGGTGAAAGCGGCCGCCGAGGCGCGGCTGGCGCGCATGGATTGCACCGATCTGGAGACGAGCACACCGGAAGAGAGAAAGAAGCTCGTCAATTGGATATTATTCAAGCTGACCTACTCGATCATGACGGCGGTTCGGCAAGTCGTCGGTCGCTTGCCGGAACCTCCCCGCAAGGTCGTCATCGCCGGCGAGGGGGCGTTTCTGGCGCTGCACATTCTGAAGGCGCAGAGCGCGTTTCCGCCCTGCCCCACGGTTCCGATCCGCGACAAGCTCGGCCCCGAAATCTCGCGCGCGGCCTGCGCCTACGCTGTCGCCGTCCTGGCGGCGGAGGAGTAAAACGCGCGTCTACCAGTCTGCTCCCAACACTTCACCGCCCGCGGGCGTCACGGCGGCCCAATATGTGGTCGGGGACATACCTCGCGATAGCGTGCGGACGCTGCCGTCGCCCAGGGCGACCAACATGCCGCTGGGGTGCGGCGTCTGCGCGAGGCGAGGGTCACAGTCGGCGATCCGAGGCGCCACTTGAAAGGTCAAGCCGGCGATCGAACCGACCGGGGTGGGCGGGTTTCCGCTTGGGATGGGGTAGGCGTCATT
>DATKHW010000374.1:0-9275 GCA_035546275.1 Gemmataceae bacterium | reverse complement strand
ACGTTTCCAACTTGCCGGGGCTGAATCGGCACGTTGGAAACGTGCCGCCACAGAATGTCACAGCAGCTTAGCCGTCGCCCCTTCGGAGACCCGCCCCATGAGCCGATGGCGCATTCTCACCGTCCTTTTGCTGCTGCTCGTGCCGTTCGCGATCCTGGCCGGCTACGGCTGTTACGGCCTGTGGAAGGACTACTGGTGGGGCGCCTGGGTCTGGATTCCCATGACCTTGGCCATGGCGCTGGCCTGGTTCCTCGCCTGGTACTGGCAGCGCAACAAGACGCTATTGCAGCCGGTCAACTTCGAGCCGAACGTGCGCTGGACCGAGCGCGATCAGCAGGCCTGGAAACTGGTCCAGGCGCGGGCGTCCGCGGCCAAGGACGTCAGCGCCGAAAAGCTCGTCGATCCGCAGCTCTATCTGAAGGTGGCGCAGGAAATGGGCCTGGAAATGGCCGCTTTCTACCACCCCAAGGCGAAGGATCCCTACGGCAACCTGACGGTGCCGGAAGTCCTCGCCGTCGTCGAGCTGGTCTCGCACGATATGGCGGAGATGGTGGACAAGTACCTGCCCGGCGGCCACCTGCTGACGATCAACAACTGGCGGACCGCCGGCAAGGCGGTGAGCTGGTATCAGTCGGCCAGCAACCTGTACTGGGTCGTCTCGGCTCTGATTTCTCCGGTAAACACCGGCCTGCGTTACGCCGCCACGCAGCTCGGCATGACGACGCCTTTGCAGATGTTGCAGGAGAATCTGCTGCTGTGGTTCTACACGGCCTTCCTGCAACGGCTCGGCACGTATCTCATCGAGCTGAACAGCGGCCGGCTGTCGGTCGGCGCCACGCGCTATCGGCAGCTGGTGGAGGCGGCCAGCGGCGCCAAGACCGACGGCGACGGCGACGGCGAGACGGCCGTGCGCCAGGTGACGGTCACGCTGATGGGGCAGGTCAAAGCCGGCAAATCGAGCATGGTCAACGCCCTGCTCGGCGAGAACCGGGCGCGCACCGATGTGTTGCCGGCCACCGACGAGATCACGCGCTATGAGTTTCAGCCGCCGGACGTGCCGACCAAGCTGGTGCTGCAAGATACGGTCGGCTACGGCCATGAGGGGCCGCGGGCCGACCAGATTCGGGCCACCCAGCAAGCGGCGCAGGGGTCCGACTTGCTGCTTTTGGTGGTTCATGCCGTCAATCCCGCGCGGCAGGCCGACGTGGAAATGTTCAAGGCGGTCCACGCCTGGTTCGTGTCTCATCCCGATCTGAAAAGACCGCCAATCGTCGTGGTGGCGACGCACATCGACTTGCTCAAGCCGTCGCTGGAATGGTCGCCGCCTTACGACTGGCGGCGCGGCAAACGGCCCAAGGAGGAAAACATCCGCCAGGCCGTGGCCGCCATCGAGCAGCAGTTAGGCGATCTCAAGCCGGTCGTCATTCCGGTGTGCGCGGCGCCGGGCAAGGTGTACGGCGTGGACGAGTTTCTGCTGCCGGCCGTGATGCAAAAGCTCGACGAGGCGCACGGCGTCGCGTTCCTGCGCTGCCTGCGGGCGGAAAAAGACGCCGGCAAGATTCGCAAGGTCTTCCGTCAGATGCTGGAAGCCGGCAAGGCGGGGGCGCAGATCGTCTGGCAGAATATCGGGCAGACGGCGTCGAAATGACAAGGCGGGGTACACGGACCTCTTCCATGAAATGCGTCGGAATGGTCGTCCTGGTCTGCCTCGCCGCGCCCGCCGCCTTCGCCGATTCGGTGCCCGATCTCATCAAACAGCTGCAAGACGACAAGCTGGAAGTGCGCCTCGCCGCCGCGGACGCCCTGGCCAACCTCGGCCCCGCCGCCAAGGACGCGATTCCCGCCCTCACGGCGGCGCTGAAAAACGACAAGGAACCGCGAGCCAGAGCTTATGCCGCTTTCGCGCTGAAGCAGATGGGCGCAGAGGCGAAAGGGGCGATCCCCGCGCTGACCGATGCTTTGAAGGACAAAGACGAGGAAGTAAGGTCTGTTTCGGCCGATGCGCTGGGTCAGTTCGGGTCGGATGCGAAAGCCGCCGTTCCGGCGCTGGCCGACGCGCTCAAGGACCCCGACTCCGGCCCGCACGCCGCCCAGGCGCTTGGCCGGATGGGACCGGATGCGAAGGACGCCTTGCCGGCGCTGACCGCCGCCTTGCAAGACGCCGGGGTGCGGCCGTACGCCGCCCAGACCATCGGCAAACTCGGCCCCGCCGGACTGCCGGTGCTGACCAAGGCGCTGGAGGACAAGGACGAAGATGTGCGCGTCTATGCCGTGCTGGCGCTGCGGCTGATCGGGCCGGACGCCGTGCCGGCGCTGGTTTCGGCCCTGAAAGACAAGGAACTCGAAGTCCGTCTCAACGCCGCGATGGTGCTGGGGAGATTTGGGCCGGATGCGAAAGCCGCCGTGCCCGCCTTGATCGACACGCTGAAAGACACGAGCGGCGACGTGCGCTTGCAGGCGGCCCAGGCGCTGGGTCGGATCGGACCGGACGCCAAGGCGGCGATACCGGCGCTGCAGGAAGCGGCCAAGGACTCGAACGAGGACGCGGCCCGGGCGGCGGCCGAGGCCCTCAAGAGCATCCAGCAGAACATGTGAATGCAATCCTTCTCGGCACAGCCGCTACATTCGTTGCTTTCCCCGCCGCCTTCCCTGTTTCCCCGCTGTTCCGCAATGGTCCCGCTTGCGCATCTTCGCGCAGAATAAGGCGGGGAGGAACGGCGGCCCTCCCTTTCCCATTTCATCGCCGGGCGGAACGGGAGGCGCATCATGGGTCGGCGTCGTCAGCTGGCGGGGCTGCGCATTCTTATCACGGGGGCGTCGCAGGGCATCGGTCGGGCGCTGGCGTTGGCCGCGGCGCGGCGCGGCATGAAGGTCGTGGCGGCGGCGCGGTCCCGGCCGTTGCTGGATGAGTTGTCCCGCGAAGCACGCGCCGACGGGTGGGCGCTCGAAACCGTCCAGGCCGACGTCACTTCGCCGGACGATCGGCGGCGCATGACCGAGACGGCGGTGCAGCATTTCGGCGGCCTCGACGTGCTGGTGAACAACGCCGGCATTGGAGCGACCGGGCACTTCGCGGACGTGTCTCCCGACCGTTTGCGGTCCATTATGGAGGTGAATTTCTTCGGCCTGACGGAGACGACGCGCATCTGCCTGCCGTTGCTCCGGCAGGGGACGACGCCCGCCATCGTCAACATTTCGTCGATCGCCGGCAAGCGCGGCCTGCCGGCGCGCAGCGAATACTCCGCCAGCAAGTTCGCGGTGCAGGGGTTCAGCGAAGCGCTGCGTGCGGAGCTGGACAAGGACGGCGTCGACGTGCTGGTGGTGTGCCCCGGCCTGACGCAGACCAATTTCTCAAAGAACATGATCGAGCAGAAGGCGCTGTTGCAATTCGACCATTTGCGCGGGATGACCTCGGAAATAGTCGCGGAAGCGACGCTGAAGACGCTGGCCCGCGGCCGGCACGACGTGACGCTGACGCTGCAAGGCCGGCTGCTGGTGCTGGTGAGCCGGTTGCTGCCGTGGCTGGTGGATAGCATCGCACGCCGCAAGGTCCGCGCTCTGTTCCGCGACGAGATCGCGGCGCGCGAGGCCGAGAAGAGGGAGAAAGCCGAGACGTTGGGGGTGTAAGCAGGGTGGGTCGAGCGCCAGCGAAACCCACCAGCACCGCTTTCGCCCCTTTCGGTGGGTCGAGCGCCAGCGAGACCCACCCTACACGCTACACCCTGCACGCCTATAGACCCGGTCGTGGCTTTTGTACAACTCCAGCGGCGGCGCCTTCCGACGCGCCGCCCACTTTCCCCGTTGCCCACCCTTCCTCCGCCGGATAAATCAACCATCGCATCTGTTCCGACCAATCGGGCCCCGGACCCCCGAAACGCCATGACCATCTACGAACGCGCCCTGGAGTTCGTCGCCGACGGAAGCGCCATCGGCGTCGGCTCCGGCCGCGCCTCCGCCGAGTTCATCAAGCTGCTCGGCGCCCGCGTCGCCGCCGGCCTGCGCGTCCGCTGCGTGCCGACGTCGCGGAAGTCGGCCGACCTGGCGGCCAGCCTCGGCATCCCGCTCATCTCCCTCGACCAAGGAATGCCGCTCAGCCTCACCGTGGACGGCGCCGACGAGGTCGATCCGCACATGAATCTCATCAAGGGCTACGGCCGCGCCCTGGTGCGCGAAAAGATCGTCGCCGCCGCGTCGCAGACGCTCGTCATTCTCGTCGGCCCCGGCAAGACGACGGATGTTCTCGGCGCGCGGGGCAAGCTGCCGGTCGAGGTCGTGCCGTTCGCGCTGCCGCTCTGTCAGGCGCGGCTCCGCCAACTAGGACTGCGGCCGGTTCCGTTTGAGGCGGACGGCAAGGTCTTCCTTTCCGACAACGGCAACGCCATTCTGGACTGCGGCGTCGATCCGATCGCCGACCCCGCCGGGCTGGAATCGAAGATACGAGCGATCCCGGGAGTGGTCGGCACGGGCCTGTTTCTCGATATGGCGGACGTGGTGCTGATCGGCGACGACCAATTCGAGGCGACCGGGGAGAAGCGGCGCGGATCGGCGGCGATGGCCGCCCTGATGACCCTGACTAAAGGAGCGTGAGTCGTGCAACTGGGCATGATCGGTCTGGGCCGCATGGGCGGCAACATGGTGGTGCGGTTGTCCCGCGCCGGCCACGAATGCGTCGTCCGCGATCCCAACGACGCCGTGATGCAGCAGATCGTCAAGGACAGCGGCGGCAAGGCCGCGGCCACATCGTCCGCCAAGGACCTGGTCGCCAAGCTCAAGCCGCCGCGCGCCTTGTGGCTGATGGTGCCGGCCGGCATCGTCGATCGGGTCATCGCCGAGTACGCGCCGCTCCTGTCCGAAGGCGACATGCTCATCGACGGCGGCAATTCTTACTACATCGACGACATCCGAAGGAGCAAGGACCTGGCCGCCCGCGGCGTCCATTATCTCGACGTCGGCGTCTCCGGCGGCGTGTGGGGCCTGGAGCGCGGCTACTGCCAGATGATCGGCGGCGACGCGGCCTCGGTGAAGCGCCTCGATCCGATCTTCAAGGCGCTGGCGCCGGGCCAGGGCAAGACGCCCGCCACCACGGCCAAGGTCTTCAACGACAAGGGCGAGCCGACCGGCGAGACGCGAACGGCCCAGGGGACGGCCGTCGAGGGCTATCTCCATTGCGGGCCGTCGGGCGCCGGGCATTTCGTCAAGATGGTCCACAACGGCATCGAGTACGGCCTGATGGCCGCCTACGCCGAGGGCCTCAACATCCTCAAGCACGCCAACGTCGGCAAACAGGATCGCGAGCATGCCAGCGCCGAGGTCACGCCGCTGCGGCAGCCGGAACACTACCAGTACGATTTCAATATGCAGGAAATCGCCGAACTGTGGCGGCGCGGCAGCGTCGTGGCGTCGTGGCTGCTCGACCTGACGGCCGAGGCGTTCCTGGAGAACACCGATCTGCCGAAGGAAACGAAGACGGTCGCGGAGCACGGCGTGCCCGATTCCGGCGAAGGCCGCTGGACGCTGATGGCCGCCATTGACGAGAGCGTGCCTGCCACGGTGCTGAGCGCGGCTCTGTATTCGCGCTTCGCGTCGCGGCAGGAGGAGACGTTCGCCTGGAAGGTGGAGCAGGCAATGCGGCGGAAGTTCGGGGGACATTGATCGCGAAGACGGGCGAGCCGGGGGCGCAAGCCCCCGGAGGGAAGGTGCAACCACTGGAACGCTCATCCGGGGGCTGACGCCCCCGGCTCGCCGGAAATGGAGAAGTCTCGATGGCCATCGAACTCGACGCCAGCGCCACGCCGCGGGAATTGACGCAAGCCGCGACGCAGCACATGCTGCCGCAGCCGTGCCAGCTCGTCATCTTCGGCGCGCCCGGCGACCTGTCCTGGCGGAAGCTGCTGCCGGCCGTCTACAACCTCAACGTGGACGGCGTGCTGCCGTCGCACTTCGCCGTGGTCGGCTTCGGCTTGCCGGCGGAGGGCGACGTCAAGGGCGACCCGGACGAGTGGATCCGCAACCGCGCCCGCGACGGCATCCAGCGCTTCTCGCGGCAAGACCTCGACGAAGTCCACTTCGCCGACTACGCTCGCTCCCTCTTCTTCGTCCCCGGCAGCTTCAACGACGCCAGCGCGTACAACCGCCTCAAGGCCCGCATGGAAGCCTTCGATCAGCAATTCGGCATCCCCGGCAGCCGCGTTTACTACCTCGCCGTGCCGCCCACGCTGGTGGATATGTGCGTCGGCCGACTCAAAAGCGCCGGCCTGGTAAACAACCCCGACGAGCAGACCGCCTTCACGCGAGTCATCGTCGAGAAGCCGATCGGCCGCGACCTCGACAGCGCCCGCGAGGTCATCGCCTCCGTGTCCCAGGCCTTTGCGGAGGGCCAAACTTACCGTATCGATCATTACCTCGGCAAGGAAACGGTGCAGAATCTGTTGGTGCTGCGCTTCGCCAACAGCATCTTCGAGCCGCTCTGGAACGGCAAGTACGTCGATCACGTGCAGATCACCGTGGCGGAGGAAGAGGGCCTGGCCCAGTACGACCCCGACACCTGCGAGATGATCGCCACGCGGGCCGGGTATTACGAAGGGGTCGGCGCCCTGCGCGACATGGTGCAGAACCACATGCTGCAGGTGCTGTGCATCATGGCGATGGAGCCGCCCTGGTCGCTGGCGCCGGATGTGGTGCGCGACGCCAAGATCGGCGTCCTCAATTGCCTGCGGCCCATGTCGGAGCAGGAGGTGGAGAAATACGTGGTTCGCGGGCAGTACATCGAGGGCGACGTCAACGGCAAGCGCGTGCCCGGCTATCGCAAGGAAGTCCGCGAAGCCTTCGCCATGATGAAAAAGCCGCTGCCCTCCGGGTCGGTCAATTCGACGACCGAGACGTTCGTGGCCCTAAAACTGTTCGTGGACAACTGGCGTTGGGCCGGCGTGCCGTTCTATCTGCGCACCGGCAAGCGGCTGCCCAAGCGGGGCAGCGAGGTGGCGATCCAGTTCAAGGCCGTGCCGCACATCCTGTTCAACGACCATCCCGACGTGCCGCTGGAGCCGACGGTGCTGTCGCTGCGCGTGCAGCCGGAGGAGGGGTTGTCGATGCGCATCGCCTCCAAGCTGCCGGGGCCGAAGGTGCGCATTTATCCGGTGAAAATGGAGTTCAATTATTCGTCGAGTTTCGGCGGGCAGACTCCGGAAGCGTATGAGCGGCTGCTGCTGGACGTGATGGCCGGCGACGCCACGCTGTTCATGCGGCGTGACGCGGTGGAGTCGGCGTGGCGCTTCGTGATGCCGATCCTCAACCACTGGGAGACGCACCGGGCGCGCGACATTCCGGAATATCAGTGCGGCACTTGGGGCCCCATCGAGGCCGACCGGATCATCGAGCCGGACGGCCGGCAGTGGAGGACCCTCTGATGACCGAAATGCTCACTCGCGATCCGGATTATCTGGTTCCGCTGCGCGACGTGGAGCGGACGCTGACCCGCCAGATGAAGGCGCTGCAGGGGCCGGGGGCGGCGCCGGTGCAGCGGGCGCGCATGGCGAACTTGGTCATTTTCTGCAACAGCCTGGAGCAGGCCATTCTCATCAACGCCCAGGTCCCCGAAGTGGAAGCGGTTCATCCGGCGCGGGCGATTCTGGTGGTCGGCGAACCGTCGCGGGAGGAGTGCGACGTGACGGCGCGGGTGACGGTTCGGCCGATCAACATCGCCGGCGGCCGGGCGCACGCCTGCGCCGAGCAGGTGACGCTGCACGCGGCCGGGGCGGCGGTGGACCGGCTGCCTTTTGCGGTGCGGGCGCTCCTGATTGGCGATTTGCCGACGAACCTGTGGTGGGCCGCGCCGCAGCCGCCGCCGCTGGCGGGGCCCTTGCTCCTTGACCTCTCCGAAAACGCGCAGCAGATCATGTACGACAGCCTGGGGTGGGTGAACCCGGTGCGCGGCATGGCGGCGACGGCGTCGTGGCTGGACCGCATCGAACAGGAGGTCCGCGGCGGCCGCTGGCGCGTGGCGTCCGACCTGAATTGGCGGCGGCTGAAATACTGGCGCCGTTTGCTGATGCAGGCCCTCGACCCGGCGTCGGCGCCGGGCGCCGCCGAGTCGGTCAGCGAGGTGATCGTGGAGCATGGGCCGCATGCGGTCATCCAGGCGTGGGAGTTGTGCGCCTGGCTGACGCGCCGTCTCGGCTGGCGATTGCATACCGGTAAGGTCAGCGAAGGCGTCGAAATGGCGTGGGTGTTTTCCACGCCGCACGGGCCGCGCTATGTGCGGGTTCGGCGCCTGCCGGAAGGGCCGCCGCAGATTCGGCGCGTGCGCATGACCTGCACGCTGGACGGCAAGGCCGCAGCGATGAACCTCGTCCCGGAGGAGAGCGGCCGGCGGTTGGCCATTGAGCTGGAAGGCGTCGATGCGTCGCCGCGCACCATGAGCGTGCCGCCGCAGTCCGCGGCCGAGCTGATCGGCCGGCAGCTGTCCGACCGGGAGCGCGACGCGGCTTTCCGCGAGAGCATGACGACGGCGCAGGGGATGGCGCAGAGCTTGCTGTAGCGGCGAGTCGGGAGAATGAAATCATGAGCAGCCCCATCGTGAAACTGGCGCCGTCGATTTTGGCCGCCGACTTCGCCCGGCTTGGCGATCAGGTCCGCGAGGCGGAGGCGGCCGGCGCGGACCGCATCCATGTCGATGTGATGGACGGCCATTTCGTGCCGAACCTGAGCATGGGGCCGGCCGTCGTCCAGTCGCTGCGCCCCGTGACGCGGCTGCCGCTGGAATGCCACCTGATGATCGAGGCGCCGGACCGCTACGCCGAGGCGTTCATCAAGGCGGGCGCCGACCGCGTGATCGTCCACGCCGAGCTGGGCGATACGGCCCGCCGGGCGATTGCGACGATCAAGAGTCTGGGTCGCCGCGTCGGCGTGGTCGTCAACCCGGAAACGCCGCTGACGGCCGCCGAGCCTTTTTTGGAGGACGCCGATCTTCTTCTGGTGATGACCGTGCATCCCGGTTTCGGCGGCCAATCGTTCCTTGCGGACGTGCTGCCGAAGCTGCGCCAGGCCCGCGCCCTCATCGACCGCGTCAAGCCGGGCATGGATTTGGAGGTGGACGGGGGCATCGAGCCGCACACGGCCGGCCCGGCGGTGGCCGCTGGGGCGCGGGTGCTGGTGGCGGGGTCGGCGGTGTTCGGACACAAGGAGGGGACGGCGGCGGCGATGAATCAGCTTCGGCAAGCGGTGAAATAAACGGGTCTGGGGCAGCCTCATCGCTGCAAAATCACATCCAGCACGCG
>DATKHW010000373.1:0-22361 GCA_035546275.1 Gemmataceae bacterium | reverse complement strand
TTCAAACGCTATTGTATATCCTCAGCGGAATAACGGCTTTTCCTGTATTACTCCCCGAGCGCGGCATGGCGTCCTTGCCCTCCATTTCCACAGACCAGGTAGCCGCCTTTGTTGAGCTAGCGCGGCATGGCAGCCTGCGCGCCGCCGCGGCGACGCTGCATCTCACGGAACAGGGCGTCCGCAATCGGCTGGTGGCGCTGGAGCAGCGATTGCGCGTCGAGCTGTATCGCAAGAGCCGGGGGCCGCGCCGCACCCAGCCGCTGACGGAACAGGGGCGGAAGTTCCTGCCGCACGCGCTGGCCTTCCTGGACCGCGCACGCCAGCTGGCCGAGGCGTTCGCCGAGCCGTCGGAACCGCGCGAGATCCACGTCGCCGCGTCGCAATATCTGATCCTCTATGTCCTCATTGACGCCGTGCGCCGCTTCCACCGCGCCTTCCCGCACATCCGCGTCCGGCTGAGCAATCATAAGGAACAGGAAATCGAAGAGGCGCTGCTGAACGACCCAGAGTTGGCGCTGGGCGTCGCCGCCCCCTACGAATCGTCGCCGGGGCTGGAATACATCCACCTGTTTTCGCTCGAGTGGAGCCTGGTGACGCCGCTGGGCCATCCCTTGCTCCGCAAGCGCCATGTTGGATTGGAAGACTTGATCGACCTGCCGTTGATCCTTTTCGAGCGCGGCTCCACCGGGCGGCAGCACGTCATCGACGCCTTCCACGGCGCCGGTCTGTCGCCGCGCATCGACATGGAAACGACCAACACCGAGATCACCCTGCGCATGGTGGAAGCGGGACTGGGCGTGTCGGTGGCGCCGTTGCCTCCGGGCGGCGGCGCCGTGACGCGCGGGCGGCGGATCGGCTGGCGGTCGCTGCACGGAATGATTCGGCCGATCCATTCCGGCATCCTCGTCCGCCGCAACGAACAGCTGTCGCCGGCGGCGGAAGCCTTCAAACGGTTCCTGGCGCCGCCGTGAGGCGATTGATTTTTTCCTGTTTTCCGCGGGATGACTTGCCGCGGCCGGCGTCTTCATGGTGATGACCCCCGAGCTTCTCGGTCGGCTGGTCGATGCTCACGCGGCGGCGCTGACGCTGTTCGCCCGCCAGTGGTGCGCCGCGGCCGAGGACGTCGTCCAGGAGGCGTTGGTCAAGCTGGCCGGGCAACGGCCGGCGCCCAATGATACGGTGGCCTGGCTCTACCGGGTGGTGCGCAACGGCGCCCTCAGCACGGCCCGGGCCGAACGCCGGCGCCGGCGGCATGAGACCGGCGCCGCCGCCTGCCGACCGGCGTGGTTCGCCCCAGCGGAACAGACGGCCATCGACGGCGAAACGGCGGCCGCCGCGCTCGAAACGCTGCCGATCGAGGAGCGCGAGGTCGTCGTCGCCCACCTGTGGGGCGGCCTGCCCTTCGACCAGATCGGCCGCCTGGCCGGCGTTTCCAGCAGCACCGCCCATCGGCGATATCTAAACGCTCTGACCGCGTTGCGGGAAAGGTTGCGCGTGCCATGCCCGAACCCATCGACCCCGGACTGAACGACGTCGCCGCCGCCCTGGCGGCGCTGCGTCCTGCGACCCCGGACCTGTCGCGCGACCGCGTTTTGTTCCAGGCCGGCCGGGCCTCGGCCCATGCCTGGTTCTGGCCTGCGACCACGGCCGCGGCGACGGTCGCCGTCGCGGTCCTGGCCGCGATGCTGTTCTTCCGGCCGGCGCCGGCGCCGATTCCGATCGAGCGCATCGTTTATGTCCACGACCAGCCGCCGCCGGCGCCGCCGAAAGTGGATATGGCAGCGCCGACTGCGGCGCTGGAACCGGAACCGCCGGCGCCGTACCCGTGGCCCACGACGCCGTATGCGAGCCTGGAAGACAAGGTGCTGCGCTGGGGCTTGGACGGATTGGCGGGGCCGCCTGCTCCGCCCGCGCCGCCGCCGGAATCCCTGGATTCCCTGCTGAAATCTTTGTGATTTCGTCTGCGATCTCATTATTCACTTCAAGGAGATGTTTTATGCGACACAGTGTGTTGCTCGGAGCGCTGCTGCCCGGCCTGGCCGCGCTGGCCGGCGTGGAGCCTCAAGGCCCCGCCGGGCCGCCGCAAGAGCCGGCGCCCGTCATTCAGCTCGCCGTGACGCCGGGCCGACCGGAGTTTCGTGCGCTGAAGTACACGTTGCTGCCCGACCCGCTTGACCTGACGCACGGCAATGCGGCGCCGCTGTGGATGCGCGCCGGCGAACGGGCCTCCAACGTCCAGCGCGACCTGTTCCAGGGGCCGAACAAGGTGGTCGCTCCCGTGGGCACGCCGCTCAACCCGGAAGGGAAGCAAGTGGCCCTTCAGGACCTGCCGAAAGACGAGATTCGGAGCTACCTTGCCCACTTCTCCACGACGCTCCGCATCGCCGACCAGGCCGCACATTGCGACGAGTGCGACTGGGAATTGCCGCCGATGACGATGCAGGATTTCGATTTTCCGCTGGAAGACATTCAGCACATGCGCACAATCGCCGCTCTGCTGCACACGCGCTTTCTCCTGGAGCTGAGCGAGAAACGATTCGATGACGCGATCCACACGATGCAAATCAATTTCGCCTTGGCCCGCGATGTGGGCAAGGGCCAGACGCTGATCCAGGATCTTGTGGGCATCGCCATCGGCGCCATCACCTTCGGCGAAGTGGAGCAGTGGGAGCAGGTCCCGGGATCGCCGAACTTGTTCTGGGCGCTCACCGATTTGCCCGCGCCGATTGTGGACGTCGGCCCGGCGATGCGCAGCGAGCTGACGCCGCTGTACCGCTCGTTTCCGCCGCTGAAAGAGGTCTTGCGCACGAAGGGGGCCTTAAGCGAGGAGGAAACGAACCGCATTGTAGCCGAGCTGTTCAAGGATTGGTCGACGCTCATCGGTCAGGATGTGCCGGAGTGGCAGAGGAAACTTGGCGCCGCAACGCTGGTCTTGAAGACCTACCCGACAGCCAAGAAGTTCTTGAAGGACCACGGCCGGACCGACGAGCAGTTGGACGCCATGCCGGCGGCGCAAGTCGTGTTGCTGTACTTCGCCGAGCAGTACGACGAAATCAAGGACGACTACCTGAAGTGGTTGAACGTGCCGCCGTGGCAGGCCCGGCCCGGACTTGAGGAGGTGGGGAAAAAGGTTCGCATCATCGGGCCGACGGGCAATCCGATCCTCCTGCTGCTGCCGGCCGTGGAGAAGGTGTACGGCGCCCGTGTTCGGATCGAGTACCAGGCTGACTATCTGCGCTGCGCTGAGGCGCTGCGATACTACGCCATGACCCACGACGGCAAGCCGCCGGCGTCGCTGGCGGACGTCAAGCTGCCACTGCCGGCGGACCCGTATACCGGCGAGGGGTTCGGCAAATTCTACAGCGTGCAGGCGGACGGCACGGCCGTCTTCGAGGTCCCGCCGCCGCCGAACATGCCGCCGTTGCTGGGCCGCTGCTTCGTGCTGAAGTGATTTCCTCGTTCTCACGCTCTGCGTGGGAACGCCGGCCGCGACGCTCTGCGTCGCGGAAGCTGGGGTGCGCCGACTGCACCCGCCTATCCGGGACGCAGAACGTCCCAAGCTGCGTTCCCACGCCGAGCGTGGGAACGAGGGGAGCAGAAAAATGTACCGATACATGCTTGTCGTTCTGACCGCCTCGGCGCTGACGTCGCAGGCGTTCGCCGCGGAAAACAAATTCGACGCCGCAGGCTGTGCGAAGACCGTCGCCCCATACCTCGATGAACAGACTTTCGCGGTCTTGCATATTGATTTAACCGCGGTGGACGCCGACGCCCTCATCCGCAAGGCGGCCGAGATGGCGAAAATGGACGCCGACGCGCTGCCATTTCCGCGGAAGCAGGCGGCCGCCGCCGTCAAGTCGCTGACCGACGCCGGCGCTCGCGACGCCTTCTTCGTCTTCAGCCTGGCGGACATGCCGGAATGGCCGCCGTTCCTCGTCGTGCCGCTGAAAACGGAGGCGGACGCCAAGAAGCTGGCCGCCGCCGCGACGCCGCCCGGCGCCGATCCTCTCCATTCCTACGGCTCGATTTGGCCGACGTATCGCTATGAGGCCGTCGGCGCCGCGCTGGTGGGTGGGGGCCAGCCGACGTTTCAGCGTTTGCGCGACCTGAAGCCGACCGCCTTCCCGGAATTGGCCAAGGCCCTTGCAGCGGCGGACGGCGGCCTGGCGCAACTGGCGGTCTTTCCGCCCAAGGATGCGGACAAAATCCTCGACAGCGTCATGCCGACGCTGCCGGCCGAGGTCGGCGGCGGATCGAGCCGCGTCCTTACGAACGGCTTTCGCTGGGCCGCCGTCGGCTTGGATGCGCCCCAGCTGAAAGTGAGCATAACGGTTCAGGCGGCTGACGCCGACTCCGCCAAGGCGCTGCTCGATCTGCTCAAGAAGACCTGCGCCGCCGTCGGCAAGAGCGCGATGGTGCGCGAAGCCGTGCCGAACTTCGACGCCTTGACGGAGCTGCTGACGCCGAAAGTCGCCGACGCCCGGCTGACGCTGACGCTGGACGAGGCGGCGCTGAAGAGCGCGATCGGGCCGCTCTTGCCCAAGGCCGAGGAGGCGTCGGACCAGGCGCGGTCCTCGAACCAGCTTCGGCAGCTGGTCCAAGCCTGCCATCGCTATCTCGACGACCACGGCCATTTCCCCGCGGCCGCGATTTCTGACAAGAGCGGCAAACCGCTGCTGAGCTGGCGCGTGCAGTTGCTGCCGTACCTCGGCCAGGACAAGCTCTACAAGCAGTTCCATCTCGAGGAGCCCTGGGACAGCGAAAACAACAAGAGGCTGATCGCCCAGATGCCGGACGTGTTTCGGGCTCCGACGGCCGATCCGAAGCTGGCGGCCGCCGGCAAGACCACGTACCTGGCCCCGATCGGCGACGCCACGATGTTCCCCCCCGGCCGCGGCGTCGGCATCGCGGAGGTGACGGACGGCACATGCTGCACGATCCTGTTCGTGGAGGTGAACGACGACCACGCCGTGCCCTGGACGGCGCCCGAGGACCTGGTCTACGATCCGAAGGAGCCGATGACGGGGCTCGGCGACCACTTCCACGGCGGCTTCCTGGCCGCCTTCGCCGACGGTTCGGCCCATTTCCTCCCCAAATCGCTCGGTCTGGAGGCGATTCGTGGGATGTTTACGCGCAACGGCGGCGAAGTGGTGAACGTGCCATAGCAGGGATAAAGCACCGCTCATTTAGCCGCGACCTGCAGGAGAACGCTTTTTGCCAGCAGGTCGCGGCTTAATGGTTCCAGGGAATTCGCGTGAAAAAATCCTGGATTTTTCTGGCGTCGCCGCCCCTCGAGCGGGTACACTCGCTGGGTTGGGTTCCGTCTTCCGCCCGCCGCCCTTCCCTCGCATTTCCCGCCAGAATAGAATTGCCCCATCGTCCCAACCCGGTTAGCATCGACGTTGCGTTGGTTCCTCCCCCGGCGACCGGGGGTGTTTTCCCAACCAGTTAGGGGGGTTTCGCAAATGTTGACTCTGTGGGGAGCGCGGCAGCGCTACTGCGACGGCGTCAGCCGACGCAGCTTCCTCCAAATCGGCGCCTTCGGCGCAGGTCTGACCCTGGCCGGGATGCTCCGGGCGCGGGCCGGTTTTGAGGTAGGCAATTCCAAATCGACCTCGATCAAGTCGGCCTTCATGATCTACCTCGGCGGCGGACCGTCGCACATGGACATGTACGACCTGAAGCCGGACGCCCCGAAGGAGTTCCGCGGCGAGTTCTCGCCCATCCAAACGAACGTGCCCGGTGTGCAGATCTGCGAGCTGTTCCCCATGCAAGCCCGCATGTGGGACAAGCTGGCCGTGGTCCGCTCGCTCAGCTCCGTCGATGAACACAGCGACTCGCTCGTCATGCCCGGCTACAGCGAGAACCAGAACCGCACGCAGCATCACCCGTCGTTCGGCTCCGTCGTGTCGAAGCTGCGGGCCAGCGCCGCCGACATCCCGCCGTTCGTCAGTCTGCGCGGCATGGCGCCGGGCACCGAACCCGGCTACCTCGGCATCGCGCATCGGCCGTTCACCGCGGAAGGCCCCGGCATGGCCGATCTGCGCCTGGCCGGCGGCATCAACGGGGATCGCCAGGACGACCGCAAGGCGCTCTTGAACGGCTTCGACGACATCCGCCGGGACATCGACGCCAGCGGCACCATGAAGGGCCTCGACGCCTTCAACGGCCGGGCCTTCGACATGATCGCGTCGGGCACGGTGCGCAAGGCGCTCGACCTGAACAACGAGGAGCCGCGCAGCCGCGACCGCTACCGCGGCATCGAGCAGTTCCTGACGGCTCGCCGGCTGATCGAGGCGGGCGTCGGCTGTGTGACCTTGACCTACGGCGGCTGGGACACGCATAGCGACAACTTCAAGACGCTGCGCCAACAGCTGCCGAATGTGGACCGCGGCGTGGCCAACCTGATCCAGGACCTGCACGATCGCGGCATGCAGGACGACGTGGCGACGGTGATGTGGGGCGAGTTCGGCCGGACGCCGAAGATCAACGGCAACAACGGCGGCCGCGATCACTGGTCGCCGGCCATGAGCGCGATGGTGGCCGGCGGCGGCCTCAAGATGGGTCAGGCCATCGGCGCCACCAGCGCCCGCGGCGAGTATCCGCACGATCGGCCCTACAAGGTCCCGCAGCTTTTGAGCACGCTGTACCAGGCGATCGGCATCGATCCATCGATGACGTTCGCCAACGGCAGCGGCCGGCCGATGTACATCCTGGATGAACGCGAGCCGGTGACGGAATTGATGTGATCGGCGATCCCGTATAGCGGTAAATTGAGGCCGGGCGGACTGAAAGAGTCCGCCCGGCCTGTTTCGCATTGGTGCATAAATTGTTGCTGGCGGCGTCCTAGCAGTCGGGTTGGGTGCCATGCTTTCGCGGCCATCCGGCGCCCTGCCCGCGCGTCGGGGATTTGTAGGGCCGCGAAAGCATGATGCGGTTCCTCGACTCCATCATGCTTTCGCGGCCCCGCCAGCCCAGGGATGGAGCATAAGGCCCCCGATTGGCCGCGAAAGCATGGCACCCGCGAATCGTGGAGAGGGCTTGAACATGGGCCAACCAAAAGACTATACCATCGACAAGGTTTCCTGGCACACGAACGTCGATGGCAACCCGGAGACGCCAGAAAGGGTCAGGGCGCGGTTCCAAATCGTAGCCCAGTTTCTGCAACGGCGCGGGCTTACGGTGCGCGCCCTGCTGCTTGACGATCAAGTCCCGGGAGGTAACTTCTCAATCCGCACGTCAGATCTCACAGAGGAAGGATTGGCAGTCATGAAAAAGGGATACGACAAGTGGCTAAAGAAAATCGCAAATAAGAACAAGGACCTGTCGGACCTGAGAATCCTGGAGGAAGCACTGCGTGAGGTTCGGCAGGAAACGCGCCCATAGCCTGCCCGTGTAGAAAGGCGTGACGCAGGCCGGGGAAGAGACAGGGACGCGGCTCGTATTCATTCCAATTACGCCAAGTACGCGTCGGCGGCGGCCCGCGTGTACGTCTGCTCCAGATCGACCGGGACCGAGGTCTCGACGGTGAGCGGCAGGGGCATGACGGGCAAGGCCTGTCCAACGCTCAGCGGCCTGCGCCAAATCGCGAGCGGCTGGAAATCCCTCTCCAAAGGATCGCCAATGCGATACGCGACAGCGATCGGCGCCGGCACGGACTCTTGACGGATGCCCAGTTGACGATTGATGCGATCCGCGAAGGAGAATCGCAGCGGGCGACGATGCACGTCGATCAGCAGCAGATTGGCCCCCTCGATGAGATAGGACATGTACCGGTTCAGATAAAGGGCGCGGGCCTCCGCGCGATCCTTGTTTCGCGGGGAAACCAGTTCGACCGCGGCCGTCAGGACGCCGAGGCGTTCGATGTAAACGGCCTTCCTCGGGGCAATGACTTTCACACGGAATTCCTCGTCCGGCTTCAAGGCGGCCTTCCGGGCGCCGCGCCGGACCGACGCGGACGCCTTGTCCGCAAGCCATTCCCGCACCGCGACGTCAGGCTTTTCCGGAGAAGCGGCGACCTCCAGCGTTGGCGCGGAGGCGACATACGCTCTGTAGCCGGCCGGCAGACGCGGCTTGATCCACCGCAACAACTCCGCGATCCACAGAAGATGCACGCCGCTCCAGCCCGGCCGGTCGCTCCATTCGTGCAGCGGCATGGTTCCTCTCCGTTATGAAGCGCGTGAACACGCCGCGGCTATTATATCGGGGAGTATACATGCTCGCTTTCCTGCATGGTTGGGCATCGCATGGCTTGGATCGGCCAACCGCGACAGGATGTTGGTGTCGAGTAGGGTTGTCATTCCCCGCGCCCGGCGTAAATGCTCTCCCGGTCATCGTCGGCCGGATGAGGCAATGCCAGATGGCTGGCGGCCCATGCCTTCCACTCCGCTACCCGCTCCTCCGGCGTCAGCGGACTTGCCGGCGAAGGATTGGCCGCGAATTGTTCCGCGATCCATTGGATGTACTCTTCGAGCGTCTCGTTGCTTGCCGCGGCTTTCGCCCTCAGGCGTTCTTCTACTTCGGGCGTCAGGGACATGGTGATGCTCATGGGAGACCCCTATCGGCGTCACGCGCCGGTTGCACATCGCAACATCCCACAGAATAGCACCGGATCGGTTCAGGCGTCGACGGAGATGGAAAACGAAAAAACCCGCGCCGGGGGGACGGCGCGGGCAGGGGGAAAGGAGGAGATCGAGAACGCCGGGGGATTCGGCGGTTGTGTTCGGTGGCGCCGGTCCCCTCACCGCAGGGGAAAGGAGGATCGTCGCCATGCCGGCTTGGACGGCCGCCCGCCCAAGCCTCTTCTGTTCCAGCCCCAATCGACTTCTTTGCTGTTATCGTCGCGTCAGCGTCCTTCCCTTAAGCAGACCTCATGCCAAAACCACATCGGCGCCGGGTCCGTCCCCCAAGTCGCTTGTCGGAGAAGGCTTAAATCGCAACGCCGGAATGCTCAGCCGGCAGAGCGGCGACCATGGCCCGGCAATTGTTACAATCGGTGCAACTCGCATGGTAAGATTCACCACGCCGATGAGGATGATTACAACACGGCGAAGAACGATCCCTTAATCCGCCCCAATCCGTCGCCTCGCTTCGCCATCCTCCCACGCCCTGACATGTTTTCCTGCGGTATAATAGGTTGATTTGGCAGGGAAAGGCCGTCCGGCGTTTCCGCCGGCCCGACAACCGTCGAACCCATAGATGGATTCGCTCATGAGCAACGATGCAACCGTCCAGGCCCTGCGCACGGCCCTGGAGCATTCGCCGGACAACGTGCCGCTGCGGCAGCACCTGGCCGACGTGCTGCTCGGACTCAACCGCGCCGATGAGGCCGAGCAGGAGTACCGCCGCGCTCTGCTGGCGGCGCCGAACAACCCGGCCGTCAAGCTCGGCCTGGCCCAGGCATATTATCAGCAGGGCAAGAACAGCCAGGCCCTCGTCGTCGTCGAGGATCTTCTCCACGCCGACCGGCCGCCGGCCCGCGCCTATCTCCTCCATGCCCGCCTTCTGTTCCGGGCCGGCGACGCGGCGGAGGCTGTCCGGCAATACCGCGAGGCGATCGACGCCGACCCGTCCACAGCCGATGCGGAATTCGCTCAGCGTCTCGGCGTCGGCGCCGGCGAAACCGCCGAGGTCGTGGACGGCCGGGCCCGCCAGCCGGTCGAGGAAGACGTGGTGGTCGATCCCGGCGTCGTGGAGCGGCCGCGCGTCACCTTCTGGGACGTCGGCGGTATGGAACACGTCAAGGACGAAGTGCGGATGAAGATCATTCATCCGCTGACGCACCCGGAGCTGTACAAGGCCTACGGCAAGACGGCCGGCGGCGGCATTCTGCTCTACGGCCCTCCGGGCTGCGGCAAAACGCACCTGGCCCGCGCCACGGCCGGCGAGATCAAGGCCGCGTTCGTGGCCGTCGGCATCAACGAGATCCTCGACATGTGGATCGGCCAGAGCGAGCGCAACCTGCATGAGATTTTCGAGCAGGCCCGCCGCTGCCGGCCGTGCGTGCTGTTCTTCGACGAGGTGGACGCGCTCGGCGCCAACCGCAGCGACATGCGCCACAGCGGCAGGCAGATGCTCATCAATCAATTCCTGTCGGAAATGGACGGAATTCAAGCCTCGAATGAAGGCGTGCTGGTGCTGGCGGCGACGAACATGCCGTGGCAGGTCGATCCCGCCTTCCGCCGGCCGGGCCGCTTCGACCGGCTGATCTTCGTGCCGCCGCCGGACGTGCCGGCGCGGACGGCCATCTGGCGCATCCTGTGCCGCGGTAAGCCGACGCAGGACATCGACTACGATCAGCTGGCGAAGCGCACCGAGCAGTATTCGGGCGCCGACCTCAAAGGCGTCCTCGATCGGGCGGTGGAGGCGAAGCTGCGCGAGGCGCTCAAGGACGGCGTGCCCAAGCCGCTGACGACGCGCGACCTGCTGGCGGCGATGGCCGAAGTCAAGCCCTCGACGCGCGAATGGTTCGCCACGGCCCGCAACCATGCCCTCTTCGCCAATCAGGGCGGCGTTTACGATGAAATTCTCAAATATCTGAAATAGTGATCGGAGCGCGGCGGCGGCATGGGCGCTCACTTCGAACGGGCACGCGTTCTGTTTCGGCAGCAGCGCTACGGGCAGGCGGCGAACGAGCTGCGCGAGGAGCTGGCTCAGGCGCCCCACGACGGCCAGACGCATTCCTTTCTGGGCCGCTGCCTGGCCCGCCTGAATCAAAAAAGCGAGGCGCTGGCGGAGTGCGAGGAAGGGGTGCGCCTGGCGCCGCACCTGCCCTATGCGCACTACATGCTCGGATTGACCTTTCTCGATCTCAATCAGCTAGAAAAGGCTCAGGCGGCCCTCGGCGAAGCGCTGCGGCTGGACCCGCGCAACGCGGAGCAGCTGGAATGGCTGTCATGGATCCAATTTCAGCGCGGCGACAAGTACGGCGCCCTGGCCACGTCGGAACAGGGCCTGGCGATCGACCCGCAGCACGTCGGCTGTCTGAACCGCCACGGCTACTATCTCCGCTGGCTCGGCTTATGGCGCGCATCGGAGGAGCCGCTGCGGGCGGCGCTGAAGCTGGAACCGGAGAACGCCTACACGCACACGAACCTGGGCTGGACGCTGTGGAGCAAGGCCCATGCGCTAAAGGCGTCGCTAAAGGAGTCGCTGTCGCATTTCCAGGAGGCGCTGCGTCTCGATCCCACCTCGGATTGGGCCAAGGCGGGCGTGGCGGACATCCTGTTAAGGCGAACGCGGCGGGTCATCCTGCCCCTGTTCGTGGTTCTCGTCGCGCTGATCATTCTGTCGGCGGCCGTCTCCGCTGGCCACGGGAGCATCGGATCGCTGATGCTAATGTTCGGTTTATTTTGCATTGCCTCTTCCGCGGGCCCGGCTTACCTCGTGATGCACTGGACCCGTCTCGGCGCCGCGGTGCTGACTCCAGCCCGCCAGCGGGCAGCGAAGGCGACGGCGGCCTGTCTCGGCGGCGGTGCCGCCGCGCCCCTGGTCGCCCTGATGACGCCGCCAGCGGTCGCGTTGGCCGTCCTGTTCATCAGCCTGGCGCTAGTCGGGCCACTGACGACGGCGTTTGAGGCGACGCCGGGATGGCCGCGGAAATTGCTTATCGGCTATATCGCCCTGTTCGCCGGAGTGGCGTTGGTCGGTCTGGCGATCATGGTTTCGGCACGGCCCGGAACGCCGGACCCTGACAGGGCGGCGTTGTTTCTGACTTATTGTCTCGGGCTTGGCTCGATTCTGTCGCAGCGGATCGGCCGCAATGTGGAGAAGATGTTTGCGAAAAAGGGCGGTTGACCGGACCTTTCACGGTCGCAAGCGCCGAGCGCGTTCCAGCGGGGCGCCCGCCTCAAGCCATTCGACGACCCGCTCCGCCTCATTGGCGGGGTTGACCCAGTGGATGCGCCGCAGGGGTTCGTAAGCCGCAAGGAGCCGGCCGAAGTGGCCACGGGCGTTTTCGTCTTTCGAGGCAATGCGCTTGTCGGCCGCCAGGGCCGCTTCGATGAGATGGGCGTCTTTGAGCATCTTCGCAATGACGCCTTGGTCCGGCGAATGTTCTGCGATCGCCTGGCGCAACGGCTCCAGCGATTCCTCGCGGACCGGTTGCAGCTTCTTCAGCCGCACCATGGTGAGACGCCACTGCCGAGCAAAAGCGCCTTGATTGGCGTCCCACTCGCGTTTCAGAGCTTCGTTCCAGGCCATCCGATGGCAGATGCCGCGCACGGCGATCAGAAAATCGCGGCATCGTGCGGATTCCGGATGGCGGGACTCCAACGGGCCCGCCGCTCCCGCGACGGAAGCGTCGATGACGAGGCAACAGCGGCGGACCCGTTTCTTGCTCATCGGGCGAATAAGCGCTTGTCGGCGGCGTCGAGGTACCGCTTCTGCGTTTCCAGCATCACGTCGTCGAAATCCTCCGGCCAGTCGCCGAACGCCCCGGCGTCGTCCAGCTCGCCGCTGCGCACCGTCGTGCGGCCGTCCTTGCCGCGCTGGAACCAGTGCAGCTTCACCTTGTCCGGCGCGAATTTGCCCTCCGCGACGAGTGTTTGCACGCCGAGCAGCAGGGTCGAGCTGTGCGTTTCGATGACCACGCGAACGCCGCGCTCCGCCGCCGAAACCAGGACCTGGGCCAAGGCGAATTGGGCGCGCGGGTGCAGATGCGTTTCGGGCTGTTCCACATAGACGAGTTGGCCCGGCTGGGCGGCGTGGAGTGCCACGAGAACCGGCAGCGTTTGGGAGACACCGATGCCGACATCGGCGATGTTCACGCGGTCTTCCGGGCGCGTCGGTGGAACATTGGCTAGGCGGCCCACTTGGATCTCGATTTCTGCGGCGTTGCGGCGAGCCGTGCCTACCCCGCCTGCAAGGCCGAGGAGCCTCAAGTCAGCATTCAACTTAGCCAGTTTGTCCTTGCTTTCTGCCATCCATCGGGATATTACGCTCGCTGTGTACTTCTCAAATGTGCCAGGGTAGACAGGGCCAATTGCCGCCACAGGGTAGGTACGCTCCGGATTTCCCCTCAAACCTGGCAAGTGGATGGCGCGCAGAATGCTTTTCTTCGGCTCCCCCTTGAGGCCTCCATGTGAGGAGTTACCGTAGGCCGTTCGGGCGATGCAGATCACTTCTAGGAGGCAGCGCCGGCGCCGGACCATCCAGCGGGCGTCAACTCCGTATGTCTTTGCCAGGTCCTCCTTGATGAGCTTGGCTCTCGGATGGTAGCCCGTTTTGATGATCTCGGCCTCAGTCATCCCTGGCCAGAAGGTGTAAGTGCCCGATGTGCCACTCTCTGTCATACTGTCGACCGTGAACCCGACTTTATGCCTTCGGCGGAAGGTCAACACAAAGCAATCCCCGCCGGCCATTCGCATGCCCACATGAAATAGTTCAGCCGGCTTCTTCTTGCTGGTTCGGGAGAGTACCTGCTCAGCTAGAGTAAACTTCACATTCGGCCCATTGAGCAGCAACGGCCCCGGATCATACGTCGCCTCCAGCGTCTGCTTCAGCAGCAGCAGCGGCTGCATCATGCTCGATTTGCCCGAGCTGTTTGCCCCCGCCAGGATCGTCAGCGGCCGAATCTCAATGCTCTGTTCGTCGCTGATCGACTTGAAGCCCGCGACCTTGATCTCGGCGATCGCCGCCGGCTCGTGGTCCTTCTCGCGTGGGCTGTTTGATCCCTTGCTCATCGCTTTCCCCTTCGTGCGCCGGAAGCGGCGAATCGCCGGCCCCGGCGCTTGCTATCATACCGAAATGACCCGCGCCGTACGCACCGCCGCCGTGCCGCCCAGCCTCGCCCTGACCGGCGACGACCTCACCCTCGCCGACGCCGACGCCATCCTGCACGGCCGCGTCGAGCGCCTCGGCCTCGCCCCCGCCGCCCGCCGCCGCGTCGAGCAGAGCCGCCGCTGCGTCGTCGATCTGCTCGAACAGGGCGCCACCCTCTACGGCGTCAACACGGGATTCGGCAAGCTCGCCAACCAGCGCATCGCCCCGCACGACGTGCTGGCCCTGCAAGAAAACCTCCTCCGCAGCCATGCCGTCGGCGTCGGGCCGCTGCTCGGCGTCGGCGTCGGCCGGCTCGCCCTCGCCCTGCGCATCCAGGCGCTCGCCAAGGGATATTCGGGAGTGACCGTGGAGCTGATCGACGCGCTGCTGGAGATGTACAACCGCGGCGTGGCGCCGGCGATTCCGGAGCAGGGCAGCGTCGGCGCCAGCGGCGATCTCGCTCCGCTGGCGCATCTCGCGCTGGTCGTCATCGGCGAGGGTCACGCCTTCGTCGCCCGGCCGGACGCCGATGTTGGGGCATGGTCGGAGACCATGCCCCAACATGGGGGACGCCGGCCGCGGCCGATGAGCGGCCGCGCCGCCCTTCGCCGCGTCCGCCTCAAGCCGTATCAGCTCCAATCCAAAGAGGGATTGTCGCTCATCAACGGCACGCAGATCAGCACGGCGATCCTGGCCGACGCCCTGGTCCGTGCGCGAAAACTCCTCCGCGTCGCCGACGTGGCGGGCGCCATGACCGTCGAGGCGACCAAGAGTTCGCAAGTCCCCTTCGATCCGCGCATCCAGGCCGTTCGGCCGCATCCGGGACAGGCCGCCTGCGCCGCCAACCTCCGCCGGCTCCTGGCCGACAGCGAAATCATGGTTTCGCACGCCGATTGCGGCAAGGTGCAGGACGCCTACAGCCTCCGCTGCATGCCGCAGGTCCACGGCGCCCACCGCGACGCCCTGGATTATGCCGCCGCGGTGGTCGAGCGCGAGATGAACAGCGCCACCGACAATCCGCTGGTGTTCGCGGATACAGGAGAGGTCCTTTCGGGAGGAAATTTCCACGGCCAGCCGATCGCCGTCGCCGCCGACCTGGTATGCGCTTCGCTGGCCGATCTGAGCAGCATCAGCGAGCGCCGCGTCGAGAATCTCGTCAATCCCGACCTGAGCGGCCTGCCCGGCTTCCTCACGCCGCACCCCGGCCTCAACTCCGGCGCCATGCTGGTGCAGGTGCTGGCGGCCGCCCTCGTCTCCGAGAGCAAGGCGGCGGCGTTCCCGGCCGGCGTCGATTCGATCCCGACCTCCGCCAACCGCGAGGATCATGTCTCCATGTCCACTCTTGCATCTCGCAAATGCCGGGCCGTCGTCGCCAATGCGACGCGCGTGCTGGCTTGCGAAGTGCTGTGCGCCGCCCAGGGCATGGAGTTTCACTTGCCGCTGCGGCCGGGCAAGGGCGTGGCGGCGGCGTATCAATGCGTACGGCGTCACGTCCGGCCGCTGGGCCGCGATCGGACGCTGCATCGGGATCTGGAAGCGGTGGAACGACTCATTCGATCGGGGGCGCTGCTGGAGGCGGTGGAGGCGGCGGTGGGGCCGCTGGAGTGACGGCGCGGCGGGGCCTCAGCCTTTGATCCAGACGGCCGCCAGGCCGAACAGAATTAACACAAGGAGGTTCAGGGTGCACACCAGCCCATAGCCGGCAAGGATCGACCACGACCCCATGCTCCCGGACGGCTTGCGCCAACTCCACTCACAAAGCAGCAGGATCAGCCCGATACAGCCAAACGGCAACCCCAGCAGCATGGGCAAGAACAGAAGCGCCCAGGCGCCGCCCATATTTCGCCTCCACGGTCGCCGAGACCCAGCAAGGAAGGCCCGTTTGTTACGGGCGCCTCTGTGGTAAGAACCGAATCAGGGCCGCATCCATAACAGCAGCCGCAGGGGCGTTCCGCCTTCCCGTTGGGGAGTGGGGAGAAAGAGCGGCCGCGCTTGACGCCGCCTCTCCGCCGCGGCTATCCTCCAGCACGCATCGTATCGGGAAAGCTTGCGTCTTCCCCCTCGCTCCAGGACTGCGTCGATGTCCAAGACCACCCGCCTCAAGCCCGGACACAAGGCCAACCAGCAGTACCACGCCGCCCTCCAGACCTACAGCGGCCAGCACGTCGAGCATGAGGGCGCCCTGGAAACGGCGTTTCAACGCCTGCTGGCCGACACCGCCCGCGACCTCACGGACTGGACGCTCATCCCCAAGCAGTCGATGAAGGTCGGCGGCCGGACCGTCATCCCGGACGGCACGCTCCGCGACGAGTTCCTCCGCCGCGGCTACTGGGAGGCCAAGGACACCCACGACGACCTCGACGCCGAGATCCGCAAGAAAATCGACAAGGGCTATCCGTTAAGCAAAAGCAACTGGGATGGCCCCTGTGGACACCAATCGGATAGAATGTCAAAGAGGGAAACGGTGGACGAAATAGCATGCGAAAAAAGGCCGAAATCAGCAGCTTGTTTTACATTACACACGTCGAGAATCTCCCTTCGATTCTCACGCGCGGCATCTTGTCGCACTCGCAGATCGAGGCCATGGGTATTCCCTACACGCCCATTTATGACACGGACATCGTGAGCAATCGCAAGTTGAAGACGACTCCGGTCGGCAGAAGCTTGTGGGACTACGCCAACGTTTACCTGCAACCGCGCAATCCAATGATGTACCGGGTGGTTCACGAAAAGACGCGGAAAAACCTGGCCGTCGTTGCCGTCAAGCCCGATGTGCTAAATGGCTCCGGGGTGCTTTTGACAGACGGGAACGCTGCGAACGGGCCGACCCGGTTCTACCCGGTGCCTGACGGACTTAAGGTCATCGAGAACCAATGGTCGGTGATACAGGCAGAGTTCTGGCGCTCCGACGATGGCTCGAAGCGGAAGATCATGGCCGAGTGCCTTGTACCGGACATCATCCCGGCGGAGAACATCCACTCCGTCTACGTGGCCGACCAGGAAATAAAAAAGCGGGCCGATGAACTCGTCGGCTCTTCGCGAGTACATGTCGTCCCTGAGCCATACATGTTCTTCCAGCCTCGGTATCGCGCGCGCATTGGCTCAAACATCTCGCTCATCGACGGCGACATGTTCTTCTCAGACATGCAAACACTTACCGTCAGCGTCAACCTGCAAGGGATCATGGGCAAGGGCCTTGCGTCGCGTGCCAAGTACCAGTTTCCCGACGTCTATGTAGTTTACCAGGACGCGTGCCGATCAAGGCGGCTAACCGCGACCAAACCGTACCTGTACAAGCGAGAAGCCTCACTCGACGAAGACCTTGCCGACCTCAGCAGGCCCCTGGAGACTCCGAACGCCGTGAAGTGGTTCCTGCTATTCGCTACCAAGCGGAAATGGCGCGACAACTCCCGCACCGAGGATATTGAGGCCGGGTTGGCTTGGTTCAGAGACCATTGCACGGCGGAAGGCGTGCAGTCGTTGGCAATCCCGGCGCTCGGGTGCGGGCTTGGAGGCCTCGAATGGGCCTCCGTTGGTCCGATAATGTGCCGGTATCTCCGCGACCTCAGCATTCAGGTGGCCATCTACCTGCCCCGCGAGCGGGGGATTGACGGAAAACTCCTCACCGCGTCGTATTTGCTAGGTGGAAGTGCCTAGCTCGGATTGGTGGCGCCTGGTGACAGGATCCGCCGCGAGAACATCACCGACTGGTCGCTGAACCAGTTCCGCACCCGCTACGCCGACGACGCGATCACCAAGTGGGACGTCTTTCACTACGTCTACGGCCTACTGCACCACCCCGGCTACCGCACCAAGTTCGCCGACAACCTCAAGCGCGACCTGCCGCGCATCCCCTTCGCCCCGGACTTTCGGGCCTTCGCGGCCGCCGGCAAGGAGCTGGCCCGGCTGCACCTCGATTACGAAAGCTCGATCCCTATCCGCTGAAATACGTCGAATCGCCGGGCGTGCCGCTGTTGTAAAAGGTCGAAGACAAGATGCGGCTGAGCAAGGTCAAGACGGCCGTCCGCGTCAACCCCTCGCTGACCCTGGACGGCGTCACGCCGGAGACGTTTGCATATCGTCTCGGCAACCGCAGCGCCCTGGAATGGGTCATCGACCAGTACCAGGTGAGCGAGGACAAGCGCAGTGGCGTCCGCTCCGACGCCAACCGGCCGGACGACCCCGAATACAGCGTCCGGCTCGTCGGCCAGGTCGTCCGCGTCAGCGTGGAAACGGTCCAGATTGTGGCGGCCCTGCCGGAGCGGTACGCGGAATGACAGGCCTGGGCGGCTTTGGCGGTAGTATAATCGCCAGCGGAGGAGATTGAACATGAGCACGGTTCCTTCGCCGCGGCCCGCTTTTGCTGCATCGGCGACGCCGCCGCAACAGAACGGCGCCCCGCTGCTGTGCAACGGCGACCGCATGAAACAGCCGGAGTTCCACCGCCGCTACGAAGCGTATCCCGAAGACGTGAAATTCGAGCTGGTCGGAGGGATCGTCTACATGGCCTCGCCGCTGCGCCGACCCCACGGGACCTATCACATCACCGTAAGCCTCGCGCTGGCGACCTACGAGGCCGGCACGCCTGGCATCGAGGCGAGCGACAACGCCACCACCATCTTGGGGGAGGAGAGCGAACCGCAGCCGGACCTGGCGCTGCGCATCCTGCCGGAGTGCGGCGGCCAGTCGGGCGTCAATGAGGACGAATACTACATCGGGCCGCCCGAGTTGGTTGCCGAGATCGCTCACAGCTCGCGGGCTATCGATATGAACCAGAAGCGCGAGGACTACGAACGGGCCGGCGTGCTGGAGTACATCGTGCTGTGCGTCGAGGAGCACCAGCTGCACTGGTTCCATTTCCCTTCGCGCCGCATGATCCGGCCGGATCGGCAAGGCATCGCGCGATCCCGCGTCTTTCCCGGCCTGTGGATCGACGTGCCGGCTCTGCTGGAGCGCGACAGCCCGCGCCTGATCGCGGCTGTCCAGCAAGGGCTGGCCAGTCCCGGCCACGCGGCTTTCGTCAAACGCCTGGAAAAGGCTCGCCGGCGCCTCTCCTGAATGGCGTCTCAAGGCGTCCGGCCGAACGACACATACGCCGGCGGCAAATGGTCCGGGTCGCGCGGCGGCGTTCGCAGATCGATCAGCCGTCGCTTGGCCGGCGGGGCCGCGTCGGACAGCGCGGCGCCGACCTGCACCCGCAGCGCCCACACGTCCTGCGGCTTCAGCTGCGCGAAGTTCACCACGCCCGCATCCTCGCCGCCGGCCGTCTTGCGCTCGCCGGCCAGGTGCAGCGCCTGACGCACCGTCTCTCCCACGGCCCAGCGCGGCTGGCCCGTCGCTTGCGCGAATAATGTGAGATATTCCACATCTTGTTCGCCGCGGCGGTACGCCTTGAGACGGATCGACGGGATCGGCCCTTCCCGGGCGTCGCGGCTAGGGTAGAAGAGCGACAGCTCGTCCGCTTTTTTCCACGACTCGTCCGAGCCGATCGTCTGCCACGGCAGCACGCCGTCGGCGCCGCGCGACCAGGCGTCCAGCGACCAGCCGAGCGGCTGCATGTTCGAGTCCTCCAGCGCGTTGCTGCCGGCGTACTCGACCACGATCTCGCCGTTCGCCTCCTTGCGGTCCATCACGATCCGTTGGTATTGCCGCATCGCCCCGCCGCACACGTTGTAATCAAGCACGCCGTCCAGGGCGTCGCGCTGCCATTGCGGACGGGAAATGTCGCAACGGAACGCCAGCTTCGCCTTGCCCGGCGGCGCCTCGTTGATACCCTCCTGCCACGCGGCGCCGAACCAGCGCAGCGCCCAGTAATCCTGGAAGTTCGACGGCTCATCCAGCAGCCACGGACAGGTGCCGCGCGACCAGCCGTTCTGCTTGAAATTGTTCTTGCCGTTGAAGAAGCACTGGAACAGCGTGTCGTCCCAATGCTTGCTCCGGATGTGCTCGGCGAATTGCCGCGAGACTTCGACGAAGTTCTTGCGGTAGCTTTCGGGGAAGGCGCGGTCGGCCCAGTAGTCGCCGTTGTAATTGCCCTCCATCGGCGTCGGCCAGTTCTCGAACAGCGGCAGATAAAAACACTCCATCGGCACTCCCTTGCGCGGCAAATCGGCGAAGGCCGAGCCGTCGAAATAGGGGCCGAAGCGCTTGTCCCACGCCGTCCAGTCCAGTAGGGGCGGGGTAACCCCGCCCCTACCGCCGACCAAGACCGAGGCGCAGCCGTCCTCCACATTCCCGCTGTGGTAGTACGGCACCTTGTTCAGCACAACGCGGTGGACATGGGCTAGGCGGTAGTAATCGCGCTCGTTGGCCGGCAAGCCGTAGCAGTTCATCTCGGGGATGAAACTGAGATAATCCGGCAGGGTAAAGTTCCAGACATGCAAGGTTACGTCGAACGGCAGCGTCTCGGCGCCCGCCTTCAGCAGCAGCTTGCCCTTGTGTTCGCCCGGCGGCATGCCGTGCGGGATGTAGACCTCGACGTGCAGACTGCCGTACTTCGTGCCGGCGGAGTCATCGGCGGACGGCACGGTCAGCCCATCGCCTAGCGGCACGATCGGGTCCGGCAGCGGGCCCTTTCTCGTATCGGGAATGGTGCGGTAGCGGCTGAAAGTTACGGGCGGTCCATTTTTGTCGGCAAAATCCAGTATTGGCTGCACGCCCTTAACCGCGCCATGGAACAGCACCTGGAAGCTGACGAACTCGTTGCGGGAGGCGTACAGATTGACCTCCAACGTCTTCGCGCTCCACAGATGGTTCGCCGCGAGGTAGCCGTTGGGCTGTTTCGGGATCATCTCGCCCGTGACGGGTTGCACTTTATCCAACTCGTCGATGATCGCGACCTCGGCATCTCCCAGCTTCGGTAGCGAGCCGGAGGCTTTGAACGGTTTCGGCGCCTGGCCCGGCAGCGGCTCCGGCCGGCGATCCGATACGTTTACGGTCGCCTCCGCCGCGGGGCCGACGTTGCCCGCCCCGTCCACCGCCTTCACGGCGACCTTGACCTCGACGCCCGGCCCCAGGTTCTGGTCGCGCAAATGCATCCGCACGCGCTCGCCCGGCTTGCCGGCCAGTGGTATGAGATAACGCGGAACTTCTTTGCCGTCGATCGTCACGAAGAAGCCGACCGTCCCGGCCGGGCCGTCGTCCTTCGGCGTCACCCACGACAGCCATGTTTCGCCGGGCGGCAAGTCGGCCGCGTCGCCGCGCAGCGCGGTCGGGGCGGCCGGCGGCGCCTTGTCCTCGGCGCCGAGATAGACCGTCAGGTACGGCGCCCGCGCCGGCCCGGCCTCGCGGCTGTGGACGAAACGATTCGGCATGTGAATCAATGTGAATTTGTCGCCCTCGCGCTTCCATTCGGAGCCGGTGTCGTCGAACAGCAGAAAGCCGTAGCTGACGCCGGCGATGCGGTCCGCCACGATCGACGGATCAACAGCGACCGTCTGCCAGCCGTCCTTGTCCGGCGGCGAGGCGTCGGCCATGCGCCAGGTCGTGCCGCCCACACCGAGCATCACGCTGCACAGGTCGCTGCCGGGAACGGTCCACGGCACGTCAGGGTATTGCCGCCAGTTGTGGCAGGAACTGCCCTTCTGCGGCGCGTAGCCGGAGGATGTGCCCTCGACCCACGGGGCGCCGAACGTGCCGACAGTCAGCCGGTACAGAATCGGCTCGGCGGCCAGGTGCAAATGCAGCGTGGCGCCGAGGATGACGCGGCCCTGCAGCGGCGCGGGGTCAATGTCGATCAGCGACATTTCCTGGTTCGATTTGACCTTGAGCCGGTCGGCGCCGCCGTTGTTGCCGGCGGCTTCGGGGCCGACGTTGGAGAACCACGTGTCGCGCGTCACCGGCGCCTTGACCGCTTCCCCGGCCGGCGGTGGGACAGGATTCCGATCCTGTCCGCCTGGCTTGACAGGATTGGAATCCTGGCCCACGGCGTCGAATACCGTCTTTTTGACCTCCGCAATCTTCTCCACGGAGAGCCAACCGCGCAGCAGATAGCCGCAATTGCGCAGGTTCTCGGCCGTCGGCGCGGAATGGGCCGTCGCTCCGCCTTGCTCCGCCGTCGGATGCACGTCGTTCTTGCCTATGAGCGTGCCGTTCCAGTCGTCGGGCCGGCGCTTCAAAATCTCCTGCTCGTAGTCGATGAGCGGAAGGCCGCGGTCCTTCGCCAGCTTTCGCAGCTCCTCATTGTAGGCTTTGGACAGCTCCAGCTTGCCGGGGTGCGGCGGGATCGTGGACAGGATGCAGACGGCGCCCTGGTCGAGGATAAGATCGACGGCTTTTTCCATGTCGGCCTTGTACCCGGCGACGGATCGGCCGGCCGAGGCGTCGTTGGTCCCGAGCATCAGCACGACCGCTTGGGGCTTGTAGGTCGCAAGGATGTCCTTGAGCGGCGGCATCTTGCTCCGGCCGCCGGCCAGCATCTCGTCGATGCGGATGCCGCTGCAGCCCGTGTAGGACCGGCCGCCGTCGGGATGGTCGAAGCGGGCGAGGTACCAGCCGTCCGTGTCGTCGTCGGCGCCGGCGTGCATCCATTTCAGAGCGTCCTTGTCTTCGTCCGTCTTGCCCTCGCCGCCCCTGGCCCACTGGCCGTAGGGGTTGGAGTA
>DATKHW010000372.1:0-3274 GCA_035546275.1 Gemmataceae bacterium | reverse complement strand
GGCCACGCCGTCCTCGCTTAGAACGGTCCGGGGTCGAGGCTGTACGGTTTCCAGTCGCTTGGCCGCATTTCCATCGTGTCGGATTGCGGCTGGCTTACCTGCGGCATCGGCAGCTTATGCGAGCGGTTGAACAGCTCGCGGAGATCGCTGTGCGGCACGGCCTTCGGCGCCGGCGGCTGCGGCTCCTCGTCGAGATTGGGGAAGGGCGGCGGCGTCTTGACATTGCTCGGCGCTGGCTCGTCCGTCGAGCAGGGACGGCACGTGTACGGGGCGCCGGGATATTGCTCTCCGTAATGGGGGTCTTCCTCGCAACGGCCGATCGTCGGGTCCAGCGTCAGCATCGAGGGGCCGGAGAAGAAGCCCAGCCACCACGTCCAGGCGGCGGGATGGTTCCTCTCACGATTCAATGCGCCGTCGTCCCCAGGGGGCGGCATGATCGGAGTCGTGTCATCGTCCGTGCAAGGCGGCATGACAGGAAGCGCATCGGCGTCGTCGCTGCAGCGCGGCATCCGCAAGGGAGCGGTCTTCGGCTCGACCGCTACGTCGGCGTCGAGCCGGCGTCCAATTTCCTCGACGTCGTATACCGAGGGCGGCAGAGTCTGGTGGAAGGACGTGACGACGGCCGGCGATTCCGTCTTTTCCGCGTTGCTGGACGAGCCGTTGAGATCTTCCTCGTCGTGGATAATGATTGGCGGAATGAGGGCCGCAACGGCCGGCGGCAGCTGCGACGACGTACCGGGAAGCGCCGGCACAGCAGGCTGGTCGGACGGATCGTCCACCGGTTCGGGGTCGGGCGGAATCAGTTCCGCGACGTCCTTCACTTCCGGATGGCCAGGGACCGGGCTGTCCTTGTGCATGGCGGACAGGACGAATCGGCCGAGCGCCGAATCGGGGCAGCGCCAGACGTAGGCCGCCGTGCCGCCGAGGGCGCAGCACGTTGCCGCTCCCGCGATCAGGCAGCGCTTGAAGAGCTTGCGCATGATTGTTCTCTGCTCCGGAGAGAGAAATAGTTTTCAGCGTCCGGCAGGTCGGCGAGGGGGTCGATCGAGAGGCGCCGAACGAGATAGGCCCAGTTCCGTCGGCCTGATGTGCGGCGGACTATAGCGTCGGTGCAGGCGGACTGCCAGAGCAATCGGTGTTTTGGATGCGAACCCGCTGGCGGCGATTTTGTCTGGATGGTGTGGGGCCGGTGGTTGGATTCTTGCCGCTTTTGCCGGCGCAGCCGCCGTCGGTCCTGCAATTCCTCCGATCCGAACAATCGGAACGGAGAAGCCATGCTTGACGACGGCCCGCCGGTGCGCGAGAATGGGATGGGGAGGGCGTTCCGACCCGTTGTGGGTTTCGGGGCCTCCCAGGGAAGTTCAACAGCTTCCCGCCCTTGGGGCGAAAGCAAGCGTGGGACTGGTTTGATTCCGGTCCGGAGGTGACCAACGGCGGCGACGTTTTTTGATGCGTCTCCGACTTTGACGCGGCTGGCCTCCGCTCCGGGATCGCAATGCCGGAAGGAGGTCCTTTGAGCATCGTCACCACTCGAGCGGCGCAGCGACAGCTCCTTTCCTCCCTCGACCGTGCCTGCATCAGCGCCCGCGTTGCGGCCGACAACAAGGCCCGCGACGTGGTTGTGATGGACATGCGAGGAATCACCCCCCTCTACGATTTCTTCGTCTTGGCCACCGGCGTCAGCCGGCGGCAAATCCATACCATCAGCGAAGAGATCGACGCGGCCCTCCACCGCGAAGGCGATCGCCGCCTGGCCATCGAGGGCTACGAGGCCAGCAAGTGGGTGGTTCAGGATTACGGCGACGTGGTCGTCCACGTCTTCGACCCGGACACGCGCCAGTATTACGGGTTGGAAGACCTGTGGGCTGACGCGGGCCGCGTGGACTGGGAGCGGGAATAAGGGCTGGACGCCGTCGTCGTCGGGTGTGGGGCGGGCCGGCCGGCTCGCCGCGTCCAGCTTGTTCCCTTCTCCGGACACGAAGCCGGAGGCGAACCCTTCATGAATCTTCTGAACGACCTGCAACAGCGCTGCCACCACGCGCTGACGGGCCTGGTTCCGGATCCTGCCCCGTATGCGGCGATGGTCCAGCCGGCCAAGGATGCACGCTTCGGCGACTACCAGGCCAACTGCGCCATGTCGCTGGGCAAGGCGCTGGGCAAACCGCCGCGCGAAGTGGCCAAATTGCTGGTGGAACGGCTGCGCCTCGACGACCTGCTGGAGCCGCCGGAAATCGCCGGGCCGGGCTTCATCAACCTGCGGCTGCGGACCGACTGGCTGGCGCGGCAGGTCGGCGTCACGGCGAAGGACGACCGGCTCGGCGTGGCGCCGGTTGCGGCGCCGAAGACGTTCGTGATCGACTACAGCTCGCCCAACGTCGCCAAACCGATGCACGTCGGCCACATCCGCAGCACCATCATCGGCGACGCCTTGGCCCGGCTGCTGCGCTTCCTGGGCCATACGGTCGTGACCGACAACCACCTCGGCGACTGGGGAACACAGTTCGGCATGATCCTGTGGGGCTGGAAGCACCACCGCGACGAACAGCACTACCGCGACGCACCAGTGCAGGAATTGGCCCGCCTGTATCGGCTGGCCCAGACGGCGATCAAGGCCGGAGACGCGGCCGTCGATGAGGACTCGCGCGCCGAAACGGCCAAGCTGCACGCCGGCGATCCGGTCAACCGGGCGCTGTGGCAGGAGTTCATGCCGCACTGCCTGGAAGCGCTCGGCAAGGTCTACGCCCGGCTCGGCGTCCAGTTCGACGAGCAGCGCGGCGAAAGCGCTTACGACGCCGAGCTGGCCGGCGTAGTGGCCGACCTGCGGGCGCGGGGGCTGGCGGTGGACAGCGAGGGCGCGGTCTGCATCTTCGTGGAAGGGACGCCGACGCCGTTCCTCATTCAGAAAAGCGACGGCGCCTTCAACTACGGCACCACCGATCTCGCCACCATCCATTATCGGGAACGGACGCACCGGCCCGACGCCATCCTCTACGTCGTGGACCACCGGCAGGCCGGCCATTTCAAGCAGCTCTTCGCCGTCGCTCGCCTGTGGGGCTACTCAAAGACGACTTTCGAGCACGTCGCGTTCGGCACCATCATGGGTCCGGACAAAAAGCCTTACAAGACCCGCGAAGGCGACGTCGTCGGCCTGGAGTCGCTGCTGGACGAGGCGGCGGCGCGGGCTCGCCAGGTGGTGGACGAAAACAGCCCCGAGCTGTCTGCGGAGGAGCGGCGGCAGGTGGCGGAGATCGTGGGACTTGGCGCGGTCAAGTAC
>DATKHW010000371.1:0-2753 GCA_035546275.1 Gemmataceae bacterium | reverse complement strand
TCTTCGACCAGCTGTGCGAGCCGATCGTCCTCTTGGCGGCCATGTTCACCATGGCGTGGATGCAGCGCTGCAACGAGCAGTTTCCGCTGCTGTCGGCCGGCGTCTCGACGCGGCGGATCGTGCTGCCGGTGCTGGTCTGCTCCGCCGTCATGCTCAGCCTGGCCATGGTCAACCAGGAATTCATCATCCCGCAGGTCGCCGACCGGCTCACCTACGAAAAGGACGACCCCGGCGGCGACAAGGACCTGGGCATCCAGGGGAAGTGCTATGAGCCGAACGGGATTCACATCAACGGAGAAAGAGGCAACCGCCGCAATCGGACCGTGACCAACTTCGAGTGCGTCATCCCCGATTCCGTGGCCGGGAACATGCTCGTCATCAAGGCGCCGGAAGCCGTGTACGTCCCCGGGCAGGGGGCCGCCTTTGCCTCGGGCAAAGGCGGCTGGTTGCTGACTAACGCCCAGCCCGCGAATGTCGAGGCGATCGGCGGAGGCAACGTGTTGGAGGTGATTGACTCCTCCGGCCGGTATTTCCTGCACACCAGAGAAGTCGATTTCGACGCGCTGACGCGCAACGCCAACTGGTACCTGCTGGCCTCCACGTGGCGGCTGTACGAGGAGCTGGAAAGCCCCGAATCGGGCCGGCAGGCGGGCATGGCGGTGCTGTTCCACACGCGCATGACGCGGCCGATTCTCGGCCTGGTGCTGGTGGTGATGGGCCTGGGCGTGATCCTGCGCGACCAGAATCGCAACGTCATCATCAGCGCCGGCCTGTGTCTGGTGCTGTGCGCGGTCTATTTCGCCACTCTGTACGCGTGCAAGATGCTCGGCGACAACGAGGTGCTGCCGCCGGCCCTGGCGGCGTGGGCGCCGGTGCTGGTGTATGGGCCGTTTGGGCTGGCGCTGTTCGACGCCGTCCACACCTGAGTTTCTTTCTCCCCTCTCCCCTGTACTCCGGGGAGAGGGGCCGGGGGTGCGGGGTGCTTCCTCTCCACGGAGACGGACCCCCTCACCCCCAGCCCCTCTCGCCCGAAGCGGGGAAGAGGGGAGCGAGAGGGACGCTCCGTTGACGCCGGCCTCCCTTGCGCTCCACAATGACGACGGCCTCTCTTCCGCACTTCCCCTATGTGGAGCGCCGCCATGAAATCGCAGACCGACTACCTCTCCATCAATTACCCATCGCGGATGGGTTTCGTGAACGTCACGGCCGAGGTGCAGGAGTGCCTGCGGCGCAGCGGCGTGCAGGAAGGGCTGTGCCTGGTCAATTCCATGCACATCACGTCGTCGGTGTTCATCAGCGTGGACGAACCGGGCCTGCACGAGGACTTTCAGCGCTGGCTGGAGCAACTGGCGCCGTTCGACCGCTCGCCGGAGCGCTACCACCATAACCGCACCGGCGAGGCCAACGCCGACGCCCATCTCAAGCGGCAGATGATGGGCCGGCAAGTGGTGCTGGCGATCACGCAGGGGCGGCTCGATTTCGGGCCGTGGGAACACATCTTTTACGGCGAATTCGACGGCCGGCGGCCGAAGCGCGTCCTGGTGAAGATCATCGGGGAGTAGCGAAACGCCGCTCTTCTCGATCGGGTACAATGGCCGCATGGCGAAAAAGAAAAAAGTCCGCGTCGATCTGCGGAAGAACCGCTCCAAGCCGCCGCGTGAGCGTCAGTGGACGAAGGGCTTTCAGCAGCACGGTTTCGAGGAAGAAGCGACGCGGAACGACGAGCGCATTCGCGCCAAGGGCGATCTCTCCCGTCGCCGAACCATCATCCAGGACGAAACCGCGACCGAGGATGGCCGGGAAGCCGCGGCGATGCCGGCGGTGGATGCGACGGCCGCCTTGCCCGGCCGGGTGCTGCGCGTGCATGGGCTGTATAGCGTCGTGCAGACGGAGGACGGCCGGCAATTCCGCTGCGTGGTGCGGCGCGTCCTGCGCACCTTGGCTGTCGACGAGCGCAGCATCGTGACCACCGGCGATCGCGTTTGGATCTTGCCGGCGCCCGGCGAGCGGCGCGGCGTCGGCCCGCCGGTGGATTCCAGCGAGGAAGGCGCCACGGTCGAGGGCGTGATCGAGCGCGTGGAGCCTCGGCACGGCATCCTGACGCGAGCCTCGCGCAAACGGGAACACGTGCTGGTCGCCAACGTCGATCAAGTGGTGTTCGTCGTGTCGCTGGTCGAGCCGGAGCTGAAGCCGCACCTGATCGACCGTTATCTGGTCAGCGCCGAGCAGGGCGGCATCCGGCCCATCCTCTGCCTGAACAAGGCGGACCTCGTCGATCCGGTGGACTATCAGCCGCTGGTCGGCCTCTACAGTCAGCTGGGCGTCGAGACGTTTCTGACCAGCGCCGCGACGGGAATGGGGATCGATCGGCTGCGACGGCGGCTGCACGGCCGGCAGACGGTCTTTTCCGGACAAAGCGGCGTGGGCAAGTCGTCGCTCTTGAACGCGATCCAGCCGGAATTGGGGCTGCGGGTGCGCGAGGTGAGCGACGTCAACCAGAAGGGCCGGCACACGACGACCACGGCCGAGCTGATCCGCCTCGATTTCGGCGGCTGGGTGGTGGACACGCCGGGCGTGCGGCAGTTCGGGCTGTGGGACGTGATCCCGGAGGAAGTGGAGGGCTTTTTCCCGGAATTTCGGCCGTTCGTGGCGCAATGCGGCTTCCCGGACTGCACGCACACGCACGAGGAGCGCTGCGCCGTCAAGCGGGCCGTGGCCCGGCGCTGGATTGCGGATTCGCGGTATACGAGTTA
>DATKHW010000370.1:0-9175 GCA_035546275.1 Gemmataceae bacterium | reverse complement strand
CCGTCCGCGCCTTCCTGCGGTCCACGCGCTTCGGCGAGGGGGCCGTCCGCGGCATCGACCTGGACCGGCACGTGGTGCGGCTGGCCGGCCCGGAAGGGATCACGGAGCTAGCTTACGACCACCTCGTCCTGGCGCTCGGCGCCAGGACCAACCGCTCCATGATCCCCGGCTCGGAGCACGCCTTCACGTTCAAGACCCTCGCCGACGCGCTGCTGCTTCGCAACCACGTCATCGAGCGCTTCGAGCGGGCCGACGTGGAAACCGACCCGCGGCTCAAGCGCCGATTGCTTACGTTCGTAATCATTGGCGGCGGCCTAGTCGGCGTGGAGCTGTGCGGCGAGTTGACCGCTTTCGTGGATGGAATAAAGCCCTTTTACAAGCACGTGAACCGCGACGAGGTCCGCTTCCTTCTGCTCCAGGCCGGCGACCGTATCATGCCGGAAATCGACCCGCGGCTGGCCGCCTACGGCGCCCGGGTGCTTGGCAAGAGACGCGGCGCCGACATCCGAACATGCGCCCATGTCCAGGCCATCGAGCCGGGCAAGGTACACCTTGCCCCCTCACCCCCACCCCTCTCCCCCGCGGCGGGGGAGAGGGGTGGGGGTGAGGGGGAGACGATCGAGGCGGAGACCATCGTCCTGGCGGCGGGGATCGTGCCGAACCCGGTCACGGCCGACCTGCCCGTGGAAAAAGACCGGCGCGGACACATCGTGGTCGATGGGGCCATGCGCTGCAAGGCGCGCCCGGAGGTGTGGGCGATCGGCGATTGCGCGTCCATCCCGGGACCCGACGGCAAGCCGTACCCGAACCTGGCCCAGCACGCCTTGCGGCAGGCCCGTGCGCTGGCCGGCAACATCGCGGGCGCCCTGGACGGCCGGCCGCCGCGGCCCTTCGTCTACAGCACTCTCGGCATGATGGGCTCGCTGGGCCACGGCAAGGCGTTCGCCCAAATGCTCAAAGTGCGGCTGCGCGGCTTCCCGGCGTGGTTCGTTCGGCGCACCTACTACCTGCTCCAGATGCCGGGCTGGGGCCGCCGGCTGCGCATCATGATCGACTGGACCTTCGCGCTCCTGTTCCGACCCGACGTGGCCAAGATCAGCCTGGACACCGAGGCGGCGTTGGTGCTCCGGGAGGCGGAGGCCAGAGCCGCCGAGGCCCCGATCCCCTCCGGGGAGCAGGTTCATCCGCCGAACAACCCTTGAGGCGCCGGGGAGAGGACTTGTAGCACGGAGGCTTGGCACGGAACGGCTAGGAGGAGTGTCATGAAATGCCCGCGGGTCTTGTTGGCGGACGACGACCGGCTGCTGCGAGAGGCGCTTTCGCAGCTGCTGCAGCCGTGCTGCGATGTGGTGGGAACGGCGGCCGACGGCCGGGCCTTGCTGGCGGCGGCCGCCCAGTTGCAGCCCGACATCGTCTTGCTCGACGCCGCTCTGCCGCTGCTGAACGGCCTGGACGCCGCCCGTCAGCTCCGGCGCGACCTGCCCAGGGTCAAGGTGATTTTCCTCGCCCGGAGCGAGGACGCCGACCTGGCCGCGGAGGCTTTTCGCACGGGAGCGTGCGGCTACGTCCTCAGGAAATCGGGCGCCGCCGAGCTGCTGCAAGCCATCCAGGAAGTCTTTCAGGGGCGGTCGTACATCACGCCGTTGGCCACACAGGGCATGGTCGATGCGCTCCTCCGCGCGCCCGAGCCGGCGAGACGAACCGGGGCGTTGAGCCCGCGCCGGCGCGAGGTCCTGCAGCTGCTGGCCGAGGGGCACACGATGAAGGAAACCGCCCGCATCCTGAAGATCACCCCCCGAACCGTCGCCTTTCACAAGTACGGCATGATGGAAGAGCACGGCATCAAGTCCAACGCCGACCTGGTGCATTTCGCCGTCCGGCGGCGCGTCGTATCGGGCTACTGATACGGGGCACAAGAGCACGAGCCTGAGCTGTGCGGCGGCCCCTGGCCGGCATAGACGACAAAGGAGACCAGCCATGCCTGCGAACTTGCCCAAGCTCTACCTCGCCCGGCACGGCGACACGGCCTGGACCGACGCCCATCGGCACACCGGCCGAACCGATCTGCCGTTGAACGCCCGCGGGGAGGAGCACGCGGCCCACCTGCGCGAGCGGCTGAAACGGTTCTCCTTCGCCCACGTTTTTACCAGCCCCTTGCGCCGCGCCTCGAAGACTTGCGAGCTAGCCGGCTTCGGCGCCGTCGCGGAGGTCGATTCCGACCTGATCGAGTGGGACTACGGCCGCTACGAGGGCAAGCTCACCGATGAGATTCGGAGTGGCGAGCCTGACTGGGAGCTGTACCGCGACGGCTGCCCCGGCGGCGAGTCGCCGGAGGACGTGGCGGCTCGCGCCGACCGCTTCATCGCCCGGTTGCACGGAATCGAGGGCGAGGTCCTGGCGTTCTCCAGCGGCCACATCATCCGGATGATCGCGGCGCGCTGGCTCGGCCTGCCGGCGGCCGCCGGACGGCCGTTCTTCTGCGGCCCTGCCAGCGTGGGCGTGCTCGGCTTCGAGCACGGCAGCCGCGCCGAGCCGATCATCCGCCTGTGGAACTACGACTGCCAGCCGGAGAAGTGAACGGCAAAGAGCGAGTGGGATCGATGACCGAGAGAATCGAGAAAAGCCTTCTGGAACTCGACTTCGCTTCCCTGACGCGGCGGACGTTCACCCCGTCGCCGGCCGCCTGGGAGGATCAGGTCCTGTACTTCTTGCTGCTGGACCGCTTCTCGGACGGCAAGGAAAAGGGCGGCTACCGGGACAACGCGGACCGTCCGATCAACGACGGCTCGACGCCGCTGTATCGCCCCGAAGACACGGGCCGGGTCGATTACGACGCCTGGCTTCGCGCTGGCGGCGGCTGGCAGGGCGGCACGCTGGCGGGCGTGAAGAGCAAGCTCGGCTACCTGCGGCGTCTGGGCGTCACCGCCCTTTGGGTTAGCCCTCCCTTTCGGCAGGTCGCTTTCGAGGCGAGCTACCACGGCTACGGCATCCAGAATTTCCTCGATGTGGATCCGCATTTCGGGACGCGCGAGGAGTTCCGCGAGTTTGTACGGTCGGCCCACGAGCAAGGGATCTATGTCATCCTCGACATCGTCGCCCACCACACGGGCAACGTCTTCACCTACAACGCGGATCGTTACCCGACGCACGACCCGGCTACGGGCCGGTGGTACAACGACCCACGCTGGGACGGCAAGCCGTACGCCGTCCAGGGATTCAACGACCGCGAGGGCCGGCCGACGCTGCCGTTTGACAGGCCCGATGACGCCCGGTTGGACGCGGCCTGGCCGGACGGCGCCGTTTGGCCCCGCGAGTTTCAGCGACCACACCTGTTTCTCTGCAAGGGGCGCATCACGAGCTGGGACTACTACCCGGAGTACGCCGAGGGGGACATGTTCGACCTGAAAACCCTCGACCTCAGAGTGCGGTGGGACGAGCAGTATCGCCAGGCTTCCTCGGCCCTGGCCGCCCTCGCTCTCGTCTACTGTTTCTGGATCGCCTACGCCGACCTCGACGGCTTCCGCATCGACGCCGCCAAGCACATGGGCGACGAGGCGCTGCGGATGTTCTGCGACGTGATCCGGGAGTTCGCCCAGAGCGTCGGCAAGGAACGATTCCTGCTCGTCGGAGAGGTGGGAGGCAGCCGCGAGTACGCCTGGGATGTGGTGGAGAAGACAGGGCTGGACGCGGCCCTGGGGATCGAGGACGTGCCGGGAAAGTTGGAGCGGATGGTCACGGGTTATACCGACCCGGCGGATTACTTTTCCCTGTTCCGCAACTGGGTCCTGGACGCGCCGGCCGGTCGCCGCTGGTATCGCAACCAGGTGGTCACCCTGGTGGACGACCACGATCAGGTCCGCAAAGGCGGCGCCAAGCGGCGGTTCTGCGGCGACGGCCGTTTCCGCGACCTGGCCTTCAACGTGATGGCGGTGCAATTGACCACGATGGGGGTCCCTTGCATCTACTACGGGTCGGAGCAGGGCTTCGACAGCGGCGGGCGCCCCAACGGCTCAGACGTTGTGCTGCGGGAGAACATGTTCGGCGGCCGGTTCGGCGGCCTGTGTACGCAGGGCCGCCACTTCTTCAACGAGGACGGCGACCTGTACCGCGCCCTGGCCGCTCTCATCGCCCTGCGCAAGAAGCTGCTGCCGTTGCGGCGGGGCCGGCAGACGCTCCATCACATATCGGGAGACGGCGTCGCGTTCGGACTGCCCCACCGGATGGGCGAGCGGATGCGGTCGCTCGTGTGCTGGTCGCGCCTGTTCGTGGATCAGGAAGTCCTGGTAGCACTGAACACGGACGAGATGCAACCCGTCACGGCCTATTCGACCGTCGCGCCGACGTTCCGCGTCGAGGGGGATCAGTTTCACCGCATCTTCTGGTACTCCCCGAAGCCCGGTTCGGCGCCTCCGGCTTCCTTGACCGTGGAGCGCAAGAATGGGCCGCTGGCCGTCCGCATGACGCTCCCGCCCGCCGGCTTCGCGATCTACCAGGCGGCCCCCGGCCTGGACCGGCTGGGTCCCAGCCCGCCGCCGGACCTGAAACCGTGGCAGCCGCGCAGATGACTTTCAGGCTCAAGCACGACCGGGTCAACCGTGCCAGGCCCACTCTCGGAACCGACGTTGAGAAAGGAAACGACGATGAGTACCAGGCAAGCGACGGCCCCTCCGGCGGCCGCGGGCGCCGACGGCGCGGCGAAACTCCTCCGGCAATACGGCTGCGGCCCGATCGAATTCACGGGGACGGACGACGCGCTCTACGAGCGGCATCTCCTGTTCGACACGGTCCTGCCGCTGGCCGCCGCCGGGCCGCGGGAGCGTTTCGAGGCGTTCGCCCGCTCCGTGCGGGACGTCCTCTCACAGCGCTGGGTGCGCACCGAGGAGACCTACGGGCGCGAGAACCCCAAACGGATCTACTATCTCTCGATCGAGTTCCTCATCGGCCGTTCGCTGGCCGACAACGTCACGAACCTCTTGCTCGATCCCCTCGTTAGGAAGGCCGTCCAGCAGAAGAACCTCGACTGGCTCGGCCTGCTCGAACAGGAGCCGGACGCGGGACTCGGCAACGGCGGTTTGGGGCGCCTGGCGGCCTGTTTCCTCGACTCGATGGCGACGATGCAACTCCCCGCCATGGGTTACGGACTGCGTTACGAATACGGCATGTTCCGGCAGACCATCCGCGACGGCTGGCAGCAGGAACAGCCGGACAACTGGCTGCGCCGCCCCGACCCCTGGGAAGTCGTTCGGCCGCACGAGAAGGTGGAGGTCAAGCTGAATTGCTCGTTCGCGGTGCATCAAGGGACCTTGCGCGCTATCCTCGGCAAAACGTCGAGCCTGATCGGCGTCCCGTTCGACCGTCCTGTGGTGGGCCACGGCGGCAAGACCATCAACACGCTCCGACTCTGGGCCGCGGCGGCGCCCGATTACTTCGATTTCCAGGAGTTCAGCCACGGCGACTTCGTCGGGGCGGTGGCCGAGGCGCTCACGGCCGAGTCCCTCACGCGGGTGCTCTATCCCGACGACTCGACGAGCATGGGCCAGGGCCTCCGCTTCGTCCAGGAATACTTCCTCGTCGCCTGTTCCCTGGCCGATCTCGTCCGGCGATATCGGCGCGATAATAGCGACTGGGACGCACTGCCCGAGAAGGTCGCCATCCAGCTCAACGACACCCACCCCACGCTGGCCGTGCCCGAGCTGATGCGCATCCTGCTCGACGACGCCCATCTCGGATGGGAAAAGGCGTGGGACCTGACGCAACGGACGCTGGCCTACACGAACCATACATTGCTGCCCGAGGCCTTGGAGAAATGGCCGGTTGCGTGGTTCGAGATGCTGCTGCCTCGTCACCTGGAAATCATCTATGAGATCAACCGTCGCCTGCTCGATTCCGTTCGTGCCCGCATTCCCGGCGACGAGGGCCGCGTCACACGGGTCAGCCTGATCGAGGAGGGCCCAGTGAAGCACGTCCGCATGGCCAACCTGGCCGTCGTCGGGTCGCACAGCACCAACGGCGTGGCCGCCATCCACTCGAAGCTGCTCCGCACCACGACGCTCAAGGACCTGGCCGAGCTGTTCCCCGAGCGTTTCAACAACAAAACCAACGGCGTCACGCCGCGGCGCTGGCTGCTGCTGGCCAACCCCGCCCTCGCCCGAACGATCACCGAGGCCGTCGGCGACGACTGGATCACGGACCTCGCCCAGCTGAGCAAGCTCAAGGCGCTCGCGGAGGACAGCGGTTTTCGCGCCGCCTTCCGCCGGGCCAAGCGCGAGGCCAAGGCGCGGTTCGCCGACTGGCTCAAGGCGGCGTCCGGCGAGACGGTGGACCCGGACACGATTTTCGACTGTCAGATCAAGCGCATTCATGAGTACAAGCGGCAGCTGCTCAACGCGCTTCGCATCGTGGTGCTCTACAACCGGCTGCGGGAGAACCCGGGTCTGGCCCTGGCGCCGCGGACGTTTTTCTTCGCCGGCAAGGCGGCGCCGGCCTATCGGCTGGCCAAGCTCATCATCAAGTTCATCAACAACCTGGCCGCCGTGATCGACGCCGACCCGACGATGCGCGGCCGGATCAAGGTCCTGTTCCTGCCCGACTACAACGTTTCGCTGGCCGAGCGGCTCATCCCGGCCGGCGACGTGTCGGAGCAGATCTCGACGGCCGGCTACGAGGCCAGCGGCACCAGCAACATGAAGTTCATGATGAACGGGGCGCTCACGGTCGGCACGCGCGACGGCGCCACCATCGAGATGGCCGAGGAGGCGGGCGAGGAGAACTTCTTCCTGTTCGGCCTAACGGCGGAACAGGTCGCCGACAGCCGCGGGTGGTACGACCCGCACTGGCACTACGAACACGAGCCGGAGACGCGGGCGGCGCTGGACCTGATCTTCTCCGACCACTTCAGCCGGCAGGAACCCGGCGTGTTCGCCCCGCTGCGCGAGGTTCTTCTGACGCACGGCGACCATTACATGCACCTGGCGGATCTAAAATCGTACCTGGAGGCGGACCGCCGTGTGAATGAGCTGTACGCCGATCCTGAAGCCTGGGCGCTCAAGGCGATCTTGAATGTGGCTGGATCGGGGAAGTTCTCCAGCGACCGCACCATCGGCGAGTACGCCAGCGGCATCTGGAACGTCGAGCCATGCCCGGCGCCATGAACCGCGGAATGCGGGGCAGGGAGTGCGGCCAGTGATCGCGTCTCTGTTGATCGGGGCGGCCCTACTGGTCGGCTGCCTCGCCTTCACGGCCCTGACGACGGCCGCCATCCTGCGCGTGACGCTGCGGGCGCTCCACAGCAGATACGCCGGGGGCGGCTATTGGCATCACGTTGTGATCGTGACGGCCGTGACGCTCATCGCGGCGGTCGGCCATCTCGCCCAGATGGCACTGTGGGCCGCGGCGTTCGTCGGCTGCGGCGAGTTCGGCGACTTCGGGACGGCGTTTTACCACTCGGCCGTCAACTACACCTCGCTCGGCTACGGCGACATCATCATGTCGCAGCGATGGCGATTTTTGGGACCGCTGGAGGCGATGACGGGCGTGCTCCTGTTCGGGATCTCCGCGGCGACGGTGTTCGCGGTGATGAGCCGGCTGATCGAGCTGCGCCTCCATCACGAGCACTTGCAGGGCGCCGGCGTGCCGTCCGGCGAAGGGAAAAGCGAGGGCGTGTCATGAGCCACCTGTCGGCCGTGCGGTACCACGACCCGGCCGGGGCCGAGCGGGTGCGCGACGAGCTCTTGGCGCTTGAAGCCGCGCGTCTGCTGGAAATAAACGACCTCATCGTGTGATGCAGTCGCACGAGAACTGAGGCCGCGTCACCACGGTCCTGCCCATGATTGGAACGTCACGTCTGCGAGAAGCACCGCAAGGAGAGCCGGCAAGTACAGCAGCGACGTCCGCAGCACTCGCCGCGCCCCAGCCGCCGATCGCGTGCGCAAAAAGCAGAGGGTGCTAGCCAGGAACCCGACGCCCAGGACGGCCGCCCCGACCAGATACACGGCGCCGGCCCAACCCAGGGCGCACGGGGCCAGGCTCACCGGAATCAGCGCCAGGCCATAGCCGACCATGCGACAGGCCGTCCGGCCCCCGCCCGGGTCCAGCATGGGCAGCATGCGAAACCCGCCGCGGGCGTAGTCGTCGCGGTGAAGCCAGGCGATGGCCAGGAAATGAGGGACTTGCCAGAGGAACAGGATCGCGAACAGCACGAAGGCGGGCCAGTCGAGGGCGTTCGTCGCGGCGGTCCAGCCGATCACGGGCGGCGTCGCGCCGGCGACCGCCCCGACCAGGGTGTTGAGACTCGTCCTTGGCTTGAGGGGCGTGTACAGGAACACGTAGCCGGCGAACGCGAAGGCCGCCGTCAGGACCGTCAGGGGTTGACGCACCGCCAGGGCCAGGTACGCAAGGCCCGCCAGCGCCAGGCCGATTCCAAATAGCAGGGCCCCCTGCGGCGACAGGCGACCGGAGGGGATGGGGCGGTTGCCGGTCCGCCCCATCCGCGCGTCGCCGTCCCGCTCCAGAACCTGGTTCAGGGCGCTGGCCCCGCCGGTCACAAGCGCGGTTCCGATGAGTGTGTGCAGCATGCGCACGAGGTCGGGGGCGCCGGCGCTGGCCAGACAGAAGCCCGCCGCCGCCGTGAACAGGACCAGCAGTGCGATCCGCGGCCGGGTCAGTTCCAGATAAACAGCGCAGCGCGAGCGGATCAGCGGCCATGCATCTGAGCGGGCGGCGACTGTACTTTTCATTGCGTTTCCGCGTACCTGGGTTGGCGAACCGCCCCCGTCTTGCGGCGTGCATACGCAGCAACGGCCATGCCGGGTCTTCTATTAAGCCGCCGGGAATGATTCTCACACGAACCCGAAGCGCCAGCGAGGGGCGGCGCCTCGCTGGCGCTTCGGCTTCGTGTGGCCGCGCTGGCAGATATTGCACTCGCCCGGCAAGAAGGTTGCCATTTCACCCACGGCCGAGCCCCGCGCCGCCCCTCAATTCCCGCCGCAGACGGCGGCCGGACGTTCTCGGCATGACGGTTGCTTTCCACCGTCCGGTGGAATCGGCCCGCCGATGGCGGAGCCGGATAGGCGTGAGTTCAACCTGGGGACGACCTATGACCGCATACGAGACGACCTTTGCAAGAGTGACGAAGGTGCTGACGGAGTCGTTGAACGTGGACGAGGACGAGGTCGCG
>DATKHW010000369.1:0-7775 GCA_035546275.1 Gemmataceae bacterium | reverse complement strand
GCGTTTTCCGCGAGCGCTTCCTGCGCGAGGCCCGCGCCTCCGCCCGGCTTGAGCACGACAACGTCGTCCCCGTTTATCAGGTCGATGAGGACCGGGGCGTGGTGTTCCTGGCCATGCCGCTGCTGCGCGGCGAAACGCTCGACGACCGTCTCCTGCGCGAGCCGAAGCCGCCTATGACCGAGGTGCTGCGCATCGGCCGGGAGATCGCCGACGGTCTGGACGCGGCCCACTCGCATGGATTGATCCATCGCGACGTCAAACCGTCCAACGTCTGGCTGGAATCCGGACGCGGTCGGGTGAAGATTCTCGATTTTGGTTTGGCCCGCGTCGCCGACCAGAACCAGAACCAGCTGACGCAGGAAGGCCTCGTCATGGGTACGCCGGCCTTCATGGCGCCGGAGCAAGCGCGAGGGCTGCCCGTCGACGGCCGCTGCGACCTGTTCAGCCTCGGCTGCATCCTCTACCGCATGAGTACGGGCCGCAATCCCTTCCAGGGCGAAAATCCCTTCAGTCTCATGGTGGCGGTCACGACGGCGGAGCCGCCGGCGCCGACGGACCTTGATCCGAGCATACCCGCGGCGCTGGCCGAGCTGATTATGCAGCTGCTGGCCAAGGAACCGGCCGCCCGGCCGGCGTCGGCTCGCGACGTGGTGGAGCGAATCGCCGCGATCGAACAGGCGGACCAGGCCACGCAGGCGCTCCCCGTCGTCCCGCCCAAACCGGCTCGCCGCCTCTGGCCGGTTGCGGTCCTGGTCCTGGCAGCCGTTCTCCTCGGCATGGGCGCGGTCGCCGCCTGGCGCTACGGCCCACGCTGGGCGGTGATGCTCGCCAGCCGACCCAGTCCGACCGAGGCGCCGACGCCGGCGGATGAACACGTGGGCACGCTGGTGATCGAAGCGGAAGACCCACAATTGGCGGTGATCGTCTTGCAGAACGGCGCCGTGGTGGTCCCGGCGACCAAGCGGCGGCAGCTGGAGCTGAAGCCGGGCGGTTACGACGTGGAGCTGGCGGGCGGCGGCCGCGGCGCCGTGCTGGAACCGGCGCATTTTGAAGTCAAAGAAGGCGACTTCGCCACGGTTCGCATCAAAGCGGCCGCGGCGGCGGAGAAGCCCGGCGACGCCCTGACCGGCCTGGCGCTGGCGGGTCGGCCGGCGTCCATCCCCGGCGCGCAGTCCTGGACGCTGGAGACGCGCGGCCATCGCGGTCCGGTCCACGACGCCCAGTGCCGTCCCAACGGCGCCGAGCTGGCGACGGCCGGCGCCGACGGCGCCGTGCGGCTATGGGACCTGGAAAGCGGCAAGCTGCTCAGCATTCTCCTGGCCCATGAGCATCCGCTGCGGGCCGTCGCCTGGTCGCCGGACGGCAAGATGCTGGCCGCCCAAAGCGTCGTCGGCATGGTGGATATTTGGGACCCCGAAACCGGCCGCCTGCTGCAAACCATCCGCGCCGGACCGTCGCGCGCCTTGGCTTGGTCGCCGGACGGCGCCCGGCTGGCGACCGGCGGCGACAAGAAGATCAATTTATGGGAGACGCAAACGGGCAAATTGGTTTCCGCCCTGGACGGTCAAACCGGCGAAGCCCGCGCGCTCGCCTGGTCGCCGGACGGCAAGACCGTGGCCGCCGTCGCCGCCGACAAGCTGGTGCGTTTGTGGGACCCGGACAAGGGCAAGGAATCGCGCACGCTGCCGGCGGACTCCGCGACGGAGCCGGTCGCTCTGGCCTGGTCGGCCGACGGCAAGCTGCTGGCGGTCGGCCGGGTCAATCTCACGGCGCAAATATGGGACATTGGCGCTTCCGATAAGCTGCTGCAAACGATCCCCGCCCTCGGCGCCGCGGACAAGGAGCATCCTGTCCCCATCGGCCTGGCCTGGATGGCCAAGGGGCGAAAGGTCGCCGTGATCGGGGCGGGGACCGTGCAGGTATGGGGAGCGCCGTTCGAAAAGGGGGGTCGCACGTTCGACGCACGGGGAACGACGGTTTGCTGGTCGGCCGACGGTCGGCGCCTGGTCAGTGCGGACGAGGCAACGGGAGCGCACGTCTGGGACGTATCGGCGGCTGGCCGAACGCCGCTCGTCACGACTCTTCCTGTCTACAAAATGGAGCGTGTATTGGCGGAACGCTGGTCGCCGGACGGCAAGCTGGCGGCGCTGCAAGGCACCCAAACGGTCTGGCTGTTCTCGACGGCGGGGCGACTCGTTCAGACGCTGCACGGTCCGACACGGGAGATCACTGCGCTGGCCTGGTCGCCGGACGGCAAGCGAATCGCGGCGGCCGGCGGCTGGGACCGTCAGGTTTACATCTGGGGCGCGGCGGACGGCAAACTGGCAAAAACCTACACCGCGCCGCATCCCGATTGCGAGGTCACAGCCCTGGCCTGGTCGCCGGACAATCGGACGCTGGCCCTCGGCCTGGATCGGCCCGTCGAAGCGCCCTTGTGGAGCGTGGACGACGGCAAGACGACGACCGTGCTCAAGGGCCAGCATTCCGACGCCATCAACGCGCTGCTCTGGGTCGATGCGAAGACGGTTGTGAGCGGCAGCGCGGACGACACCGGCGCGTTTTGGAACGCCGAGACGGGAAGCCACCTGCGCACGATCCGCCCTGGCGGCCTCGGCGCGTCGCAGCCGATCACAGCCCTGGCTCTGTCGCCCAACGGCCAAACGATTGCAGCCGGGCTAGGTCGCGCCCCAAATCACGCGGCCCGACTGTTCGACGTCTCGTCGGAACGAGCGATCCTCGACCTTCGCGGGCCCGGGGTGGTGGTCGGCCAGCTGACGTGGTTGGCCGACGGCAAGACCCTGGCCGGCCGCAGCGAGGACGGCGTCTTGCGTTTCTGGGATGCGGCGACGGGCGGGGTGACGCGCATCATGCCGCCGCGGCCGGGTCAGGAATACCTGCTGCCGGACCACGGTTTCGGCGCCTCGGCGTCCGGCGCCTTCTCCGTGCGCTTCTGGGATTTAGATGATTTTCGCGCGGAAACGTCCGTGGTCCTGCTGGAGCGGGACGGCGCCGTGCAATGGCTCGCCGTGGCAGGCGACGGTCATTACGCCGCTTCAAAGGACCTGGATTCGGACCTTGTGTACGTGGTGCGAGCCGATGCTGGAATGCGGACGCTGGCGCCGAAGGATTTCGCCGCCGCCTACGGGTGGAGGAACGATCCCGACCGCGTCGGCCTGCCCGCGGCGAAATAGGCGATTGGACATGGGTAGAAAAAAACTCGCGCCCCGTGTCCGTGCCGCCGGCTGTTTCCGAATATAATACGGACCTTCGCGGACGCGGCGGGTCGATGGGCGATCCGCCGCCGCCTTCACTTCCAGTCCGTAATAGGGGACAACGATGCGCGTGAACCGTCTTTTCTTGGTCGGCGCCTTTCTCCTGGCGCCCTGGGCGGTCGGGAGCGTGCGCGGCGACGACCTGCCCGCCGACGCCAAAAAGCTGGTGGACAACTACGACAAGGACGCGGCCGAGATTCAGGCGCGGGCCGACCGGCTCATCAAGGAGCGCCGCGAAGAACTCGTCTCCAGCCTGCGGGCGCTGGCCGAGAAGTACCGCCGAGACGGCCGGGTCGCCGACGCCGACGCCGTCCGCGGACAGATCGAGCTGGTGTCCGGGGCCGTCAAGCCCGAGGCCGACCCCGGCAATCTCGTCGGCTATCGCGGCCAGAACGGCAAGGCGTTTTACTTTGAGGTGACCGGCAACAAGAACGCGGGCCAGGTCTGGGGCAGCGGCCTGTACACCGACGACTCGGCCCTGGCCGCGGCCGCGGTCCACGCCGGCGCGCTGACGGATGGACAAAAAGGGATCGTCAAAGTGACCATCCTGCCCGGGGCCGCCAGTTATTCGGGGTCCGAGAAGAACGGCGTCGTCACGGGCGACTGGGGCGGCTGGGACGGCAGCTACCGCATTCAGGCCCTGGGCGCCCGGAGCACGACGAGCGACGTGCTGCCCGATCCGGGCACGTTGACCAATTACCGCGGTCAGAACGGGCAGTCGTTCCTCTTCGAGGTGACCGGAAACAAGAACGCCGGCAGCGTGTGGGGCAGCGGTCTCTACACCGACGATTCGGCCCTGGCCGCGGTGGTGGTCCACGCGGGCATCCTCGCCGACGGCGAGAAGGGCGTCGTCCGCGTGACCATCGCGCCGGGCGCCGACAGCTACGAGGGCAGCCAAAAGAACGGCGTCGCCTCGGCCGATTACGGCGCCTGGGTCGGCAGCTATCGCGTCAAGGCCGTGAAGAAATGACGCGACTGCCGCCTTGCGCAGAAGGGGAGAAGTGGAGGAAGGGAGACATGAAATCTCCATCTCTCACCTTCTCCCTTTCTAGCTCACCCGCACTCCAACCACCTTGTTCATCAGGAAGAAGAAGAGCTGCGCATTGGCCAGTTTGGCGAAATCGAACTTGTAGACGCCGCGCGACGAGAACCATCCTTCTTCGGCGTCATAGCGCTTGATGCGCACCACTCCCTTCTGCACCTGGACGCCGCCGATGTCGCGGGAGTCCAACTCCACCGGCTCGCCGCTCAGGCCGAGGACGACGACGCCCCTCCCCAACCGAATCCACTGGCCGTTCGTCAAGTTGAAATGGATCGAGCCGGACAGCTGCAGCTGTCGATCCACGTCTTCCGAAAGGTAAATGGTCCAGGCCAACTCGGCGGCCTTGGCATAGTGGAAATAGTGCGTGTGCGGCGGCGTGCTGTTCTGGCTGTTGTGGGCGCCGGTGATGGCGTAGCGCTTGCGGCCGCCCACGTCATACCAGGTGTAGGCGAAGGACGTGTTCTGATAGACGCCGTTGCGGTAGTAGTGCGTCTGGGCGGTTCGCAGGTCCGCCGCATCGCGAAACAGAAACACCTCGTTGACGGTCAGGCGCTCGCGGCCGCCGCTGCAGACGAACCGCGCGACGCCGTCGCGGCCGACATAGGTGCAGGTGTGCCGGAAGCCGGTGGCGCCGAGCGTAATGAGAGCGGCCACTCCACCCACGATGAGCGGCAGCAGCACCATCCAGAACGCATCGCTCATCTGGCACGCCAATTCAATCCCCGCCGTGAGCAGCACGCCGCCCAGGCCGACGGCGCCGATGACGAGCAGGCGCACGCCCGGGTTCATCGGTTCCTTGCCGACGCGCAGCGTCGTGGCGGCGCTGCGAAGCGGGCCAATGGACTGCGGAGCGGGGGCGAAGAAATCGGCGCCCTGCGGCAGGGGTCCGTCGCCGTGGTTGCGGAGCGCGATGACATCCGCCTCGCGGTCCGGCTGCTGCGATGGGCGCGGCGGGACGGGCGGCGTGGGCGCCGGAGGCTGCATGGGCGTCGGTGAAATGGCCGCCGGCCGCGCCCAATCGCTGACCGGGGCGTTGTCGTCGCGCGGAATCGCCAACGTGCGGCCGCAGGCAGGGCACTGTCCTTCCTGGCCCGCGAATTCCTCTTTGATCTGCAGTTTGCGCCCGCAGGGGCAGTGCAGGACGATGGCCACGGCTTGCTCCGGCAGCAACGGCGGCGCGCCCGAAATGAGACGGCGGGTCGGCCGGACGCGCGGGGCCGACATGCGTCAGGAAACCGCATGGCGGCGTCGGCGTCAAGCTAGGATTGACGGCGTTGTACGGGCAGCCGGCCGAAGGTAAAATGTCGCTATGAGCACCGAAAAGACCTACCAATACTTGGAGACCCGCCCCGGCAAGCTTTATCGTCAGCCCTACATCAAGGGCCGGCGCATGCGGGTGGAGATTCCGTACTCCGCCACCTTTGAAAAGATTCAGGACGACGGCAGTGTGGAACCGGGCATGACGCCGGAAGAGGTCGCAGCTGATTACGGTCTCCCCCTGGAAGCCGTGCTGGAAGCCATCGACTGGTGCCAGAAGCACGAGGACGTGCTGATCGCCGACCATTCGCGCGAGGACCGTCTGATGGAAGCTCACGGTATGAACCACCCGGATTACAAGTACGACCCTGGCAAGCATTATAAGCCCTTGTCCATTGAGGAGCGGTACCGGATATACAACGATGAAGATCTACCTGGACGATGATTCGGCCGCCGCCCTGCTTGTGCGGCTGCTGAAAGCGGACGGGCATGACGTCGTTTATCCGGATCAGGTGGGGTATGGGGGCAAGCCCGACCCCGCTCACTTTCTGTTTGCGATCCAGAACAGGCGCGTGTTGCTCACCGGGAATAATGACGACTTTGAGTTGCTGCATGACCTGGTTCTTGGCGCCGGCGGGCGTCACCCCGGCCTTCTCGTGGTCCGCAAGGACAACGACCGCAAGCGGGATCTCGACGCCCGCAGGATCGCACGCGCCCTCCGCAAGCTGATCCAGTCGGGCGCGCCAATCGCGGATGAACTCATTATCCTCAACCACTGGCGCTGACCCGCCGCCTCACTCCAGCCAGCTATACGGGTAATTCGGATCGTCCATCTCCATCGCTTGCCGCGTCAGCCCAAGCGGCTTGACCGTGTCCACCATCACGGCCAATTCGTCGGTGCGCGTCATCGGCCGGCTGGCGATGATCGTGCCAGGGTGCGGGCCGTGGGGAATGCCGCGCGGATGCAGCGTGAACGACGCCTCTTCCACGCCCCGGCGGCTGCCGAATCGGCCGCGGACATAGTACAGCACCTCGTCGGCCTGGACGTTGGAATGGGCGTAGGGCACCTTCACCGCATCCGGGTGCGTATCCAGCAGCCGCGGCGCGAACGTGCAGAGGACGAAACCCGGCGCCTCGAACGTCTGATGCACCGGCGGCGGCTGATGCACCGTGCCGGTGATCGGCTCGAAATCGTCGGCGTTGAAGGTGTACGGATAGACGAAGCCGTCCCAACCGACCACGTCGAAGGGATGATGAGCCAGAGTGCAGCGCGTGCGGCGGTCGCCGTCCTTTACCAGGACCGTCACGTCTTGCTCCCGGTCCACCACGAGGGGATCGCGGGGGCCGTGGAGATCGCGTTCCGAGTAGGGAGCGCCCAGCCGCAGCTGTCCGTCGGGGTTGAGGTAGCGCGGCGGGACGACGATATTTCCGGCCGACTCGATCACCAGCATGTCGGGCGGCGTTTCGGCGTCGAAGTCGAGCCGGTAGGTCGTGCAATGGGGGACGACGACGTAGTCGAAGGGGCGGAACGGCAGCACGCCGAACATGCTGGACAGGACGCCGCGGCCCTTGTGAATGAACAGCACCTCGTCAGCGGCGGCGTTGCGATACAGCTCCGCTTGCGGCTCGGCCGGCCGGCAGCGACTGATCGTGACGTCGGCGTTGGTCAAGAGCGGGACGCGGCCGGTCACCGCATCGCCGGCCGGTCGCATGGCGCCGGATTTGAGATGGTGATGGCGAAGCACGTCCGGCGCGAGGGTTTCCACGGTCAGCGTCCCGGCGGCTTCGACTTTGCGGACGCGCGTCGGCGGCCGGAGATGGTAAGCAATGCTGTAAGCGCGGCCGAAGCCGGCCGTTGTGAGGACCTCTTCGTAATAAATGCCCTCGCCTAGATAGCCGCCCTCTCGGCGATGCTCGATGTGATGCTTGCGAGGGATCGAACCCATCTTCTGATAAAACGGCATGGCGTCCCTCCTGCGGCCCCTCACGCCACCCTCTCCCCCATACGAGGGGGGAGAGGGCAGGGTGAGGGGGATTGCTTAGTGCGGAATGCGGCGATGCGCGTCCGGGCCGCCGTTCCGCATCCTTCTTTATTATATTCCGACTGCTTGCATCGCCGCGCGGCGTGGTGTAACGTCAGAGTTCAGCCGCGGCCCCCTGGCCCTCCCCTTTTCCTCATCGTGGGGGAGAGGGCAGTGCGAGGG